>CALMYM010000036.1 GCA_937873675.1 uncultured Alphaproteobacteria bacterium
GGATCGGCGAGGCGCGGCCGTCGACCGGCGGCGCCGCGGCGCATCGGCCGGCCCGGCGGCCGACGGCGTCCCACACGAGACGGTCACACCTCCGGCACGAAACGCGAACATCGCCCTTTCCGCCGCCCCGGACTCGCGCCATATTGGACCCATGACCCGACCGCCGAAATCCCGCTCCGCCGCCCCGTCCGCCGCCTCCGGGGCGAAGAAACGCCGTGGCCCGCTCACCGATCCTCTCGACGCCGCGGGAGCTCTCGGTCTGCCGTGGGAGAGCGACGGGGACGTGGCCGGTCCCGCAGGGTTCGGCGAGGCGCCCGGTTCTTCAGGGTTCGGCGAGATGCCCGGTTCTTCAGGGTTCGGCGAGATGCCCGGTTCTTCAGGGTTCAGCGAGATGCCTCAGGCCGCCTTCGACGTCGGCGCGACGCCGCTGTCCGGGTCGATCGCCGATTGGGCCGACGAGATCGCCAAGGCCGCCACCGCGCCGGCACCGGCCGCGCGCAAGAAGCCGGGCCGGCCGAGACGAGACGACGGCACCGCCACGGCGACCGAGCGCGTGGCGAGCGGGCTCAACGCGGTCTCGGGGCTCGAGATCGGCCTCGAACAGGCGGCGAGCGTACCGCAAGGCGGCGCCACCGCCACCGTCGAAGCGCTGTCGGCGCTGATCGCTTCGGGCAATCCGCTGTTCAAGGACGGCAAGCTGTGGACGCCGCATCGTCCCGAGCGGCCGCCGAAGTCGGAAGGCGGCATCCGCTTCGAGCTCGTCTCGCCGTTCGAACCGCAGGGCGACCAGCCGCAGGCGATCGAGGACCTGGTGGCCGGTGTCGACAACGGTGAGCGCACCCAGGTGCTGCTCGGCGTCACCGGCTCGGGCAAGACCTTCACCATGGCGCAGGTCATCGCCCGCACCCAGCGCCCGGCGCTGATCCTCGCCCCGAACAAGACGCTGGCCGCCCAGCTCTACGGCGAGTTCAAATCGTTCTTTCCCAACAATGCGGTGGAGTATTTCGTCTCCTATTACGACTACTACCAGCCGGAGGCCTACGTTCCGCGCACCGACACCTACATCGAGAAGGAATCGTCGATCAACGAGCAGATCGACCGGATGCGCCACGCCGCCACCCGGTCGCTGCTGGAGCGCGACGACGTCATCATCGTCGCCTCGGTCTCCTGCATCTACGGTATCGGCTCGGTCGAGACCTACACGGCGATGACCTTCTCGGTGGAGGTCGGCGAGCGGCTCGACCAGCGTCAGCTCCTCGCCGATCTGGTCGCGGTCCACTACCGCCGCAACGACGCCGCCTTCCAGCGCGGCGCCTTCCGGGTGCGCGGCGACACGGTCGAGGTCTTCCCCGCCCACTTGGAAGACCGCGCCTGGCGGATCTCGTTCTTCGGCGACGAGATCGAGGCGATCGACGAGTTCGATCCGCTGACGGGGCAGAAGACGCAGGCGCTGAAGTTCGTGAAGGTCTACGCCAATTCGCACTACGTGACGCCGAAGCCGACGCTGCAGCAGGCGATCCAGTCGATCAAGCAGGAGCTGAAACACCGCATCGCCGAACTCGAGGCGGCCGGGCGCCTGCTCGAGATGCAGCGCATCGACCAGCGCACCACCTTCGACCTGGAGATGCTGGAGGCGACCGGCTCCTGCGCCGGCATCGAGAACTACTCCCGCTATCTCACCGGCCGTCGTCCCGGCGAGCCACCGCCGACGCTGTTCGAATACCTGCCCGACGAGGCGCTGGTCTTCGCCGACGAGAGCCACGTCACCATTCCGCAGATCGGCGGCATGTATCGCGGCGACTTCCGCCGCAAGGCGACGCTGGCCGAATACGGCTTCCGCCTGCCGTCCTGCATGGACAACCGGCCGCTGCGCTTCGAGGAGTGGAACGCGATGCGGCCGCAGACGGTGTGCGTCTCGGCGACGCCGGGCGGCTGGGAAATGGAGGAGACCGGCGGCGTCTTCGTCGAGCAGGTGATCCGCCCGACCGGCCTGATCGATCCGCCGGTGGAGATCCGGCCGGCCAAGGCCCAGGTCGACGATCTCCTCGGCGAGGTGAAGGCGGTGGCGGCGCGCGGCTATCGCGCCGTCGTCACGGCGCTGACCAAGCGGATGGCCGAGGACCTCCCCGAATATCTGCTCGAACACGGCGTGCGTGTGCGCTACATGCATTCCGACGTCGAGACGCTGGAGCGCATCGAGATCATCCGCGATCTGAGGCTCGGCGCCTTCGACGTGCTGGTCGGCATCAACCTGCTGCGCGAGGGTCTCGACATTCCCGAGTGTTCGCTGGTGGCGATCCTCGACGCCGACAAGGAGGGCTTCCTGCGTTCCGAGACGTCGCTGATCCAGACCATCGGCCGCGCCGCGCGCAACGTCGACGGCCGAGTCATCCTCTATGCCGACGGCATGACCGGCTCGATGGAGCGCGCCATCGCCGAGACCAACCGGCGTCGCGAGAAGCAGCAGGCCTACAATCTCGAGCACGGCATCACGCCGGAATCGATCAAGCGCAACATCTCCGACGTGCTGTCGTCGGTCTACGAGCAGGACCACGTCACGGTCGAGGCCGGGTTCGCCGAGGAGGGCCACCTCGTCGGCCACAACCTCGCCGCCCATCTCGACGACCTGCGCCGCCGCATGAAGGAGGCCGCCACCAACCTCGAGTTCGAGGAGGCCGCCCGCCTGCGCGACGAGATCAAGCGCCTCGAAGCGACCGAGCTGGTGCTCGCCGACGACCCGTTGGCGCGGCAGTCGGCGGTCGACGACGCGACGGGGGGCTATGCCGGCGAGAAGAAATACGGCCGCTCGGCCAACCTGCCTCCGACCAAGGTGCGCAAGAACTCGCTCGACGAGATGACGGTCGGCCGGACGGAAGTCCCTATGGGCGGACCGGCGCCTAAGCGGCCGGGGCCGAGCACGGCGGCCGGGACTGTGGGGGCGAAGGGGAAGGGACGGTGGAAGGGGAAGCGGTGAGTCAACTTTAATGCTTGACTTGGAATCGCATGCTCTCACTGATTGAATTTTAAGCCCGTTTCGCGAGCGTCCACTTGCCCAATAGGGAGACCCGAATGGTCACAAGACGCCACATCCCATCGGCACCGGAAGGTCCGACGCTAAATGCGGAACAGCTACGAGCGCGTATAGGGCGACTACAAGATTGCATTGAGTCGCTCGAACGGTTCAATCCCCAAGATGTGAGGAAACGATATGGAGTCCCCGAAGTACTGGAGCTAGAGGCATCAATCAAAGGTGCGCTTGCAGCAGCATTTGGCGATGCGACCCCCTCATACAATCGCTACCGGCGTGCGACTTCGCTGGACAATGGACCTCACTACGCTCGCGTCGGCAACCCATTCGGCAGAGGATCTGAGATTGACTATGATGAACAGGACGCTCGCGATGCACGTAAATACCTAGCGGAAGGTAAGGAACAGGCCATTAGCCTCTTGAAGCAAGCGATTAGCGCTCTGTCATACGAGTTGGCCGACCGCGAGCAGGAGACAGCGACGAGCTTTGAAAACCATTTCTCGACTGAAGTGGTGCCATTATCGTCGCGTAAAATCTTCGTTGTGCATGGCCACGATGAAGGTGCGCGAGAAACTGTAGCACGATTTATAGAACGCGTTGGCTTCGAAGCGATCATTCTTCATGAGAAGGCCAGCCAAGGGCGCACGGTCATCGAGAAGATAGAGCGTCACGGCGATGTTGGATTTGCCGTGATTCTCCTGACACCAGATGATTTTGGCGGCAAGAATGGAACTACAGCACAGCCGCGGGCACGCCAAAATGTGATCCTCGAACTCGGGTATTTCATAGGCCGCTTGGGGCGTGAAAAGGTTTGCGCTTTGTTGCGTGGCGAGGTTGAAGTTCCCTCCGATTTTGGCGGCGTCGTATACGTCCCCTTTGACGAGGGATGGAAAATCGCACTGGCTAAGGAACTCGCATCCGCAGGGTACGAGTTCGACTGGAATAATGTTATGAATTCATAATTCTTTTAGTCTCATTACCTGCCATCACATCTACGGGGCACCGCTTCGGAGATGCAGAGGCAGCCCGCTTACGCGAGTATTTCACGGCACAGAGCTGCACTCGGCCCACCAATCGTGCCCGGGGACGTGCCATGCACAGTTCGGTGCCCCGCCCGGCCGACGCCCGTGCGCGATGCTTCGAGACGCGTTCGTTCCGAACGCTCCTCAGCATGAGGGGTTCGGGGAAAGCGGGAGGCCGGAGAGTC
>CALMYM010000037.1 GCA_937873675.1 uncultured Alphaproteobacteria bacterium
ACGGCGGCGTCTCCTTCCCCATCCAGTCCGGCCACGGCTGCATCGGCTGCTCGGAGAACGACTTCTGGGATCAGGGCGGCTTCTACGACCGCCTGACCCGCGTGCCCATCGGCGACAACGATGCGACGGCGGCCGACATCGGCATCGCCGCCACCGCGGTGATCTCGACCGCGGTCGCGGTCCATGCCGGCATCTCGGTCGTCACCCGCGCCCGCTTCAAGTCCGAGACCTGACCCCGAAACGCGAAACCGGGTGGCGATCCGCCACCCGGCTCGATCCGATCCGCGGTGAAGCCCTTGTCAGTCCTTGAACATCCGCCAGCCCGAAACCATCGTCGAGATCATCGACTGCCGGCTCATGATCTCCTCGCGCACCGCCGCGTAGATGTGGAGGATCGAGAAGCAGATGATCAGCCACATGCTGAGATGATGGAAGGCGTGGGTCTGCAGCGATCCGCCGGTCACCATGAAGACCAGATCGGTCAGCAGGTAGAGCGGATGGTCCATGCCCAACGGCTCGACATAGAGCGCCACGCCGGTGGCGATGATCACGAAGGCCGGCAGGACGAAGGTGGTGAACATCATCGCCTGGGCGAGCGGATTGTGGCCGATGAAGCGCTGCGGCCGCTTCTGCAGGAAGAAGTACCATTTGAAGGTCGAAAAGAGGTCGTGCCACCACTGCCGCGACCACACCGGCACGATGAACAGCTCGCGCGCCGTCGGATTGCCGATGAAGGCGAACAGCGCCCGGCCGACGAAGGCATAGGCGAAGACCTGCCCCGCGGCGAAATGCGCGAAGCGGATCCACCCGAACATGAAGTGATCGACCGCCTCGCCGCCGATCGACGGCGGCGGCGCGCCGATCAGCCAGCCGGTGACGCACAGCACGATCATGCAGAGGAAGTTGACCCAGTGCCAGATGCGCACCGGCACCTCGTAGGCGAAGACCGCGACCTGCGTCTCCTGCTGATCTCCAGCCGACCGGGCACTGTCGAACATCATGGCGCGCTGGGCGGCCAGATCGTCGTCGAAGGTTCCACTCATCGGCGTCACTCCCGTCGATTCGCCATCAAACGACAACTGTATTCTAATTCATATCACGTCAAGTGATAATATCGTATCCACATATGGAAAGTAGATGATTAGTCCAATGTTGCAATGGCGCGATCGAATCGCGTCAATTTACCTACTGTAAACTCATCATATCAAGATTACATATTCGACGAATCGACCGTGTGTCGACGGGACGTGGAAAGAGGGAGCGGAGATGGACCTGAATATTCTGCGTCGGCGATTCGCGCCGTTCGTTCTGCTGATGGTCTGGGTGGGGGCCCTGCCGACGGCGATGCTGTCGCCGTTGCTCGATCGCGGCTTCTTCGCCTGGCCGGTGGCGGTGGTCTTCCTCGCCGCGATCGGCGCGACGGCGGCGATGCTGGCCAAGCCTCTGTCCTTGGCGGCGCGGTTCTCCACCGCGGCGGCGTTGGTGGTGCAGGTGGCGGCCCTGGTGGTGACGCTGAAGGGGCACGAAGGCCAGGCCGATGCCTCGCTTCTCTTCCTCGCCGTGATCGCCCTCCTCGCCGGTTGGTGCGATCGCCGGGTGTCGGCCTTCGGCGCCGGGATGATCATCCTGTGGCACATGATCGCCTTCGCCATCGACCCGGCCATGGTGATGGCGGGCGAGCCGAGCCTCGGTCGCCTCGCCGGTCGCATCCTGGTGGCGGCGCTCGCTGTGGAAGGCGTCGGCTGGATCCTCGCCAATCTCCACACCGCGGCCGACCGCGTCGACGAGGCGTTGACCGAGGCCTTCTCCGCCAAGCGGGAGACCGAACGTCTCGGCGTCGAACGCGAACAGCTGGCCCATTCCAGCGAAATCGATCGCCGCCGCCGCATGGCCGAGGTGTCCGACAACTTCCGAGCGCGGGTCGACGGCGTCATCGCCGCGGTCCTGCAGGGGGCGCGACAGATGGCCGGTTCGGCCCAGTCGCTGACCGAGATCGCCGGCCGCACCTCGACGCTCGCCGAAGTGGCGTCGCAGGCCTCCTCGACGTCCGATGCGACGGTGCGCTCGGTGGCGACCGCCGCCGATCAGATCGCCGGTTCGCTGGCGGCGATGACGGCCAAGGTCGAGGGCACCACCCAGGCGGTGCGCGAGGCCGCCGGACGCGCGGCGGTGACCGCGGCGCAGGTCGAACGCCTCAACGACGCGGCCGAGCGCATCGGGTCCGTCGTCTCGCTGATCCACTCGATCGCCGAGCAGACCAACCTCCTCGCCCTCAACGCGACGATCGAGGCATCCCGCGCCGGCGAGGCCGGCAAGGGCTTCGCCGTCGTCGCCACCGAGGTCAAGGCGCTCGCCGACCAGACCGCGCAGGCCACCGGCGAGATCGGCGTGCACGTCGGCAACATGCGTCAGGCCACCGCCGACACCGTCCGCCACATCCGCGAGATCGCCGACCCCATGGCGCTCGCCGACAGCCACACCTCGTCGATCTCCCAGCCGATGGCCGAGCAGGGCCAGGCGACCGAAGAGATCTCGCGCGGCGCCCGCCTCGCCGCGACGTCGTCGGGCGACGTCGCCGAGTCGGTCGGCGGCGTCGAACAGTCGGCCGACGAGACCAAGACCGCAGCGGAGAACGTGCGGTCGGCGGCCAGCGAGCTCGACGAGCAGGCGCGGCGGCTCGCATCCGAGGTCGATCGCTTCATGTCCGACATCGCCGCCTGATCCGTTCCCGGCGCGCCCCCTCCCGGGGCGCCCCCACCTCGGCCGCCGGACATCGTCCGGCGGCCATTTTCTTTTCCGAACCCATCGGTCGAGCGCTGCAAACCGAAATTCCGCCGCAGACCGCCACCTTTCCACCCCACGCCACCGATCCTGGCCCGCCTGCCACGATGCGATTTCGCAGCCGATCGAAAAACGGCGGAATCCGTGGATTTCCCGAAGACGAAGAGCCGCGGGGCGAGTTGGCCCGCTCCTTGCTGTCCCTATGGTCACGACGTCCGTGAGGGCCCGTCTCGCATTCACCATGCAAGTCGGGAGGCGGGCGAGCGAAGACGAAGTGCCATGGGGGAGGCTCGAGATGAGTGCCGGGCAGGAAACGTTCTACGAGGTGATCCGTCGTCAGGGGATCACGCGCCGCAGCTTCACC
>CALMYM010000038.1 GCA_937873675.1 uncultured Alphaproteobacteria bacterium
AAGACCGAGGCCGGTGCCCTTTTCGCGGGTCGTCATGTAGGGCTCGAGCAGCCGGCGGCGGTTTTCCTTCGGCAGCCCGATGCCGTTGTCGATCACGTCGACGACGTAGTGGGTCGCCGTCTCCGATCCGACGACCCGGATGCGCCCGTCGGCCGGCATTTCCTCGCCGCCGCGCGCGGCGATGCCCTCGGTCGCGTTCTTGATGATGTTGGTGAGCGCCTGGGCGAGCAGCCGGCGGTCGAAGCGGCAGCGCATCGGCTCTTCCGGCATGTCCGCCTCGATGGCGATTTCGGGATGGCCGACCCGCATCAGGAACACCGTCTGGCGCACCGTTTCGGAAAGATCGCCCATCTCCATCACCGGCTTCGGCATCCGCGCGAAGGACGAGAACTCGTCGACCATCCGGCCGATGTCGCCGACCTGGCGGATGATCGTGTCGGTGCACTGTTCGAAGACGTCGCGGTCGTCGGTCAGCACCTTGCCGTATTTGCGCTTCAGCCGCTCGGCCGAGAGCTGGATCGGCGTCAGCGGGTTCTTGATCTCGTGCGCGATGCGCCGGGCGACGTCGGCCCAGGCCGAGGTGCGCTGCGCCGCGACGAGGTCCGTGATGTCGTCGAGCGTGATGACGAAGTCGTGCTCCTCGGTATCCGATTCCTCGGACGTCACGCGCACCATGATGTTGCGCTCGCCGCCCTGCAGCGCCATGACCTCGTGCGCCATGTGCATGCGCAGCGGGTCGCCGAAAGCGCTGCCGAGCACGTCGGCGAGCTGCGGCATGATCTCGACGATCGGCCGGCCGTTCACCTCGGCCTCGTCGACGCCGAGCATTCGCGAGGCCGAGCGGTTGACGAGGGTGACGCAGCCGCGATGGTCGACGCCGACGACGCCGGCCGTGACCCCGGAGAGCACCGCCTCGGTGAAGCGCCGGCGCTGGTCGAGTTTCTCGTTGGTCGACAGGAGCTCGTCGCGCTGCTGGCGCAGCTGCGTCGTCATCTTGTTGAAGGTCTCGGCGAGGTTGGTGAGGTCCCCCTCGCCGTCGCCGAGCGGCACCTGGACATAGAGATTGCCCATCGACACCTGGTCGGCGGCGCCGATCAGCCGGCGGATCGGCGCCACCAGCCGGTTGGCGAAGCCGATGCCGAGCCAGATCGCGGCGAGCAGCATGACGAGCGCGATGCCGACATAGAGCAGGCCGAAGGCGACCTGCACGCCGAAGCGCTGCGCCTCCAGCGACTTGTACTCGCTGGCATTGGCCTCTGTGATGCGCAGGTATTGCGTGACGCGCGGATCGATCAGCCGGCCGACATAGAGATAGAGGTCGTCGAATTCCTTGAGCTTGATGATGGCGCCGATCTGGTTGGTGGTGCCGGGCGTCACCAGCACCGGCTCGTCGACCGTCGCCCCGCTTGCCGCCTCCTTCGGCGGAATGACCGCAGGCTCGTCCGGGTTCGGCTTGGCCTGCATCACCTCGGTTCCGTCGCCCCGCATCAGGACGGCGATGACGAGGCCGCGAATCCGCGCCTGGCTGGCGAAATAGTCCTCGAACTGGCCGCGATCGAAATTGAAATAGGGCTCGGCCCGGTCGATGTCGGTCTGCATGGCGACGACCTCGCCGCGCAGCGCGTGCGAGTGCTCGCGCACATAGGCCTGCGCGACCGCCAGCGAGGTGCCGATGATCGACTGCGTCCGCTCCGAGAACCACTGATCGAGGCCGCGCTGCAGCGTCACGCCCGCCGCCGCGGCGACGAGAATCGCCGGGATGGCGGCAACGAGGCTGAACAGCGTCACGACGCGGACATGGAGGCGCGAGGCGGCGCGGCGCCGGCGCCGGGCAATCCACAGCGTCCAGAGTTCGCGCACGATGAGGCCGGTCATCGCCGCGATGAGCACCACGTTGACGACGAGTGCCCATTTCACCACCGTCTCGGACGGCATGATCGGCGTGAGGCCGGTGAGGACGGCGAAGGTGACGAGCGCCGAGATCAGCGCCAGCCCGAACACACCGGGTGCGAGCAGCCGCATGATGCCTTTGCGGCCGCCACCGGACCCGCCCGGAAGCTCGCCCTCGCCGGCTGCGCCTGGAGCGCCTGTCGCCATGCTCAATCGCGCTTTCGTTGGGCGGCAGCGCCGCCGTGACTCGTGCTGCGGCCGTCACTTTGCCGGCGCTGTTGCCGAGGTGCAACAGAATTGTCGCATAAATGTGACAACCGGGCCCGGTCGCATCAACGAGACGAGCGGATCACCTGAATGTCGAGATCACGTATCTTCTTGCGCAGCGTGTTGCGGTTGAGGCCGAGCAGTTCGGCCGCCTTGATCTGGTTGCCGCGCGTCGCCGCCAGCGCCGCCGACAAGAGCGGATACTCGATGTCCCGGAGGATCCGGTAATAGAGCCCCGGCGGCGGCAACTGCCCGCCGAACTCGCCGAAATAGGCGGCGAGATGGCGCTCCACCGACCCCGAAAGCGTTTCCTCCTCGGCCCGGTCGCTGACCACCGGGGTCGGCGTGCTGAGCTCGATGTCCATGATCGCCGTGGTGATGACGTCCTGCGGATAGAGCGCCGCCAGACGCCGCACGAGGTTTTCCAGCTCGCGCACGTTTCCAGGCCAGCGGTAGCGCCGCATCCTATCGAGCGCGTCGATCTCGATCTGCTTGGCCGGCAGGCCCTGTTTCTCGGCGATCGAGAAGAAGTGCCGCACGAGATCGGGAATGTCCTCGGTGCGCTCGCGCAGCGGCGGCAGCCGGATCGGCACGACGTTGAGGCGGAAGAACAGGTCCTCGCGGAAGAGGCCCTGGTTGACGAGCTGGCGCAGGTCGCGGTTGGTCGCCGCGATGATGCGCACGTCGGTGCGGATCGGCGTGCGGCCGCCGACGGTCGTGTATTCCCCCTGCTGCAGCACGCGCAGGAGCCGCGTCTGCGCCTCCATCGGCATGTCGCCGATCTCGTCGAGGAACAGCGTGCCGCCGTCGGCCTGCTCGAAGCGGCCGACATTGCGGGTCTGCGCCCCGGTGAAGGCGCCCTTCTCGTGGCCGAAGAGCTCGGATTCGATCAGGTCGCGCGGGATCGCCGCCATGTTGATGGCGACGAAGGGACCGGCGCGGCGCTTGCCGTAGTCGTGCAGCGCGCGGGCCACCAGTTCCTTGCCGGTGCCCGACTCGCCGGTGATCATCACCGTCAGGTCGGTCTGCATCAGCCGGGCGAGGACGCGGTAGATGTCCTGCATCGCCGGCGACCGGCCGACCAGCGGGATCGCCTCGCCGTCCGGATCCGGACGCTGCGGCTCGCGCTTCTGCTTCGGCTCGGCGAGTGCCCGGCCGACGATGGCGATCAGCTCCTTCAGATCGAAGGGCTTGGGCAGGTACTCGTAGGCGCCACGCTCGGAGGCGCGGATCGCCGTCATGAAGGTGTTCTGCGCGCTCATGACGATGACCGGCAGATCGGGCCGGAGCTTCTTGATGCGCGGCAGGAGGTCGAAGGCGTTCTCGTCCGGCATCACCACGTCGGTGATCACCAGATCGCCCTCCCCTTGCGCCACCCAGCGCCAGAGCGTGGCGGCGTTGGAGGTGAGCCGCACTTCGTATCCGGCGCGCGACAGCGCCTGATTGAGCACGGTGCGGATGGCGGCATCGTCGTCCGCGACGAGAATGTTGCCGGTCGGCATGTGTCGAAGTCCTCGTCGATGTCAGAAACCGAAACGCGCCTTGTCCTCTTTGCCGGCGTAGGCCGGCATGAGGATGCGGAAGACGGTCCGTCGGGGTTGGGATTCGCATTCGACCACACCGCCGTGGTCGCGGATGATCTTGGCGACGAGCGCGAGCCCGAGGCCGGAGCCGTTGGTCTTGGTGGTGACGAACGGATCGAAGAGGTGCTCGATCAGGTCGGCCGGCACGCCGGGCCCGTTGTCCTTGACGCAGAACTCGAGCGGCAGGGTGACCTTGTCCTTCGAACCCGGCACCGACAGGCGCACGCCCGGCCGATAGGCGGTGGTCAGATGGACCTCGCCGTCGGTGGCGTCGCCGATCGCCTCGCAGGCGTTCTTCACCAGATTGAGGAACACCTGCACCAGCTGGTCGCGGTTGGCCAGAACCGGCGGCAGCGACGGGTCGTATTCCTCGACGATGCGGACATTGCGGCCGAAGCCCGACTGGGCGAGGCGCTTCACGTGGTCGAGGACGGTGTGGATGTTGACCGGCGCGCGCTCGACCGGCCGCTCGTCGGAGAACACCTCCATCCGATCGACCAGTTTGACGATGCGATCGGCCTCGTCGGTGATGAGACGGGTCAGCGCCCGGTCGTCGTCGGAAGCCGACTGTTCGAGGAGCTGGGCCGCACCGCGGATGCCCGACAGCGGGTTCTTGATCTCGTGGGCGAGCATGGCGGCGAGGCCGGAGACGGTACGCGCCGCGCCGCGATGGGTCAGCTGACGGTCGATCTTGTCGGCCATCGAACGCTCCTGGAGCATGACCACGACGCAGTCGGGCCGCTCCACCAGGGGCGTCGCGTAGATGTCGACCACCTTGTCGCCGGGCAGGCGCGGGCTCTCGAGATCCACTCGATACTCGCTCACCGGCGCGCCGCGCTCCCGCACCTGGGCGATCAGCTCGAGCAGCGGCGAGCCGAAGGGGATGAAGTAGGAGAGCTGGTGGCGCCGCATGAACGGGATCGACGCCTGGAAGAAGTGCTCGGCCGCATCGTTGCCGCCGAGGATGGTGCCGTCGGCGGCGACCGTGATCACCGGATGCGGCAGCGCGTTGAGCATGGTCGTCGCGGACGGATCGGGCGGCGAGCCGGATGCGGAGAGCGAACGGGCCGAGTTCGACGTCATGCGGCCCTCCTTTCGAGATCGGATGTGAAGATCGACCGGACGAGGCGGATCACCTCGGCCGGATCGGTCGACGTGAGGAGACGGGCGCGCAGCGGATGGGCGGCGGGCGACCCCTTGGTCACCACCCGGTCGGGCGCCGAGACGGCGGCCTCGAGATACCAGTCGAGGTGCTTGCGGGCCGCCTTGATGCCGACGGCTCGGCCGTGATGGGAGAGCATCGCCTCGTAGTGCTCGGCGACGAAGTCGGCGAGATCTTCGCCGACCGGCGCCTCGGGAAGCGGCGCACCCGAAAGCCCCGCCGAGACCTGCCCCGGCAGCCACGGCCGACCGCAGGCGCCGCGGCCGATCATCGCCGCATCGGCGCCCGACGCGGCGAGTGCCTCTTCCGCGTCGGCGAGCGAGGCGATGTCGCCGTTGACGACGAGCGGCAGCATGGTCGCGGCGCGAACGGCGCGGACCGCGCTCCAATCGGCCGAGCCCTCGTAGAACTGATCACGGGTGCGCCCATGGACGGTGATCGCCTCGACACCTTCCGCCTCCGCCCGACGCGCCAGCTCGGGGGCGTTCATCGAGGCCCTGTCCCAACCGAGGCGCATCTTCACCGTCACCGGCACGGCGACCGCGGCACGCACCGCCCGGATCAGCCCGACGGCGTGGTCGAGATCCTTCATCAAAGCCGCGCCCGACCAGCCGTGGACGACGCGCTTGGCCGGACAGCCCATGTTGAGGTCGATGACGTCGGCGCCGGCGTCGACCGCCTGGGCGGCGGCACGGGCGGTCGACGCGGCCTCGCGACCGGCGATCTGGACGACGTGCGTCGCCACCCCCTCCCCGGCCAACCGCACGGGGGCATCGACGTCGCCGACGGCGAGCGCGTCGGAGGCGACCATCTCGGTCACCACCAGATCGCAGCCGAAGCGCAGGGCGAGGCGACGGAAGGGTAGATCGGTGATCCCCGACATCGGCGCCAGGACCACCGGGCGTCGGAAGGTCGCTCCTCCCAGCCGGAACTCGCGGGCGAGGTCGCAGGGATCGAGGAAGGGGGGCGTCGTGATTTCTGTGCTCATTCGATGTGCAGCTCGGAACGTGGCTACATATTTGGCAGATTTTTGCACAAGGGCAAGCGCCCTCGCCGCATTTCCCGTCGGTCTTTCGTGGGTGTGGCAGATATGGTGTATCTCGCCATGTGTCGACGGTGACGATTTCCGCGGCACCCGCCGCGAGAAGCGGTCGCGGCGGGGGGCGGGCGAAACGAGGAAGAGGGGGGGCCTGGCGCAGGGGGGAGTGGGGGCCGTCGGGGGGGCCCCGGGGAGGGGGAAGCCGGGGGCG
>CALMYM010000039.1 GCA_937873675.1 uncultured Alphaproteobacteria bacterium
TCCGTGGGGTGCGGGCCCCGTCCGCGGTGGTGCGGGCCAGGGACGGCGGATGCCTCCGCATCGCCCGAGCGGGTCGAAACACGGGCCGCTGGGCTCGGCCCATCGCCCCGCCGGTTCGGTCCATCGGCCTCCGGGCTCGGTGCACCGCCCTCCGGGTTCGGTCCACCGTCCGGTCGGATCGGTCCACCGGCCTCGGGGCTCGGTGATCCGGCCGCCAGGCGCGCTCCATCGCCCGGTCGGCTCGGTCCACCGGCCTCCGACCGAGGTCCACCGTCCGGTCGGGTCGGTCCGCCGTCCGCCGAGCGCGGTGCATCGTCCGGTCGGGTCGGTCCGCCGTCCGCCGGCCGCGGTCCATCGGCCGATCGGTTCGGTTCGCCGGCCGCCGGCCGTCCGCCGGCCGCCCTCGGTGCGCCGTACCACCCCGCGGATCCATCGCACCACTCCGCGAGTCCAGCGCACCCCGCGGGTCCAGCGTACTCCGCGCGTCCAGCGTACCCCGCGGGTCCAGCAGCGGATCCATCGTCAGGCGCCCGCGCGCTCCACGAACCGCGATCAGCTCCGCCGGCGGCAGCCGGTCCGGTGATCCGCGCGCCATGAACGGATGATCTCATCCGTTCGGTGACCAACCAGACGGCCGCGGGCCAAGCGACCCGCGGCCGTCGCATTCTCGACCGGTCACGACCGGAGTTCTCGCGGGGTGGACGATGACGATCGCCACCCCGGTTTCCGCCCTCACGGGCCCGGCGCTCCTTCGCGGCCTCGGGGTCGGGCTCGCCCCGGCACACGCCGAGGGACCCTCCCCGCCCCGCCTCGTGCCGCATCAGGGCTTCGTCGAAGACGTGTTGCGGACCGCCGAACTGCCGATCGACGACACGCGAGCGATGTTCTCCTGGGTGTTCTCGCAGATGCCGGATCGGGTGAAGGTCTGGCCGACGGAGAGCTACTGGTACTTCTCCTTCATCCATCGCGGCGTGAAGTTCGCCGGCAACATCCGCCTCGACGCCAAGGATCGCGACGCCGGCAAGGTGCATTTCGCCTATTTCGAGGATCTCGCCGAATGGCGGGAGGAGCCGCAGATGTCGTATCTGCTGCTCGACGAGAAGCAGGGCGTGAAGCTCGAGAAGGTCGAGCCCTTCCACTACCGGATGACCGTCGACGGCCGCTCCGTGCTGTTCGAGATCAACGACATGAAGGGGGTGAAGCCGCCGCCGGAGGCGGTGTTGCCGGAGGAGACCTACATCGGGCCGGTGTTCGACGACAGCGCGGTGCGCTTCTTCCTGGTGTGGAACCCGAAGGCCAAGGTCTTCCACTACATCCTCGACGAGACCGGTCCGCCGCTCGAGGAGTTCCTCGGCACGCGCGAGAACGGCCGCACGCTGATCGGCAAGCGCTCCGGCTTCGCCTACTACATCGACCGGCGCACCGATCGGAAGATCCTGATCGGCGTCTTCGAGGCCAATTCGCGGGTCAACAACGCCTACGACGGGCCGTTCGACCAGCTGCCGGACGCCTTCATCGAGGGCGACACGTTGCGCGATGCGATCATCGCCTTCGATCCCAAGATGAAGGGCAAGATCGACCGCTACGGCGGCCTCGCCGACGGATCGGGACGCTTCCTCATCGCCCCGTACGCCTATTATCGCGACGCCGAGGACCTCGTGCCGTTCCACGAATGCGCCACCGATCCGGGCGTTCCCAAGGAGAACTACGCCAAGTGCTTCTCGGTCGACTGGGATCGGGAGGGAGAACTCTCCGCCTACACGGCCCCGCGCGAGACGGCGAAGGCGAAGACATCGAAGAAGAGCGGCAAGAGCGGCACGAAGAAGCGGAAGGCCCCCCGCTGAACATGTTCGAGGACAACGACGCGGCGGCGCTTGCCGGCGAGATCGGGTTCGACCATCTTGCCGGCCGGCGACGCATCGCACACATGAGCGTCGGATGGAACGCGCCGGGAGGCGGCGCGGGGTTCGGGGGACGTTCATGAGTCCGAGGTGGTCGGCGGTCGGCATCACCATGGCGCTCGTCGCCGGCATCGCATCGCAGGCGCGAGCCGATGCGATCGACCGGCGCATCGATGCGACGATGCGGAAGATGACGCTCGAGGACAAGATCGGGCAGGTCACCCTCGCTTCGATCGCCGAGGTCTTCGACTACGACAAGGTCACCTCCGGCGCCTACGGCAACGTCATGAACTTCGGCACCGCGCCGGAGTTCGCCAAGGTGCTCGCCGCTTGGCGCAAGTCGCGGCTGAAGATCCCGCTCCTGCACGGCACCGACATCATCTACGGCAACCGCACCCTGTTCGTGCCGCCGCTCGGACAGGCGGCGTCCTTCGACCTCGGGCTCAATCGGTCGGCGTCCGAACATATGGCGCTCGAATCGGTGGCGGCCGGCACCAACTGGACCTACGCGCCGATGGTCGACCTCAACCGCGATCCGCGTTGGGGCCGAGTCGTCGAGGGCGCCGGCGAGGACGTCCATCTCGCCGCCTGCATGGCCGGGGCGCGGGTCGCGGGGGTGCGCGCCGGCGGTCTCGTCGCCACCGCCAAGCACTTCGTCGGCTACGGCTTCGGCGAGGGTGGGCGCGACTACGACGCGGTGGAGATGGGCGAGCCCTTCCTGCGCGATCGGGTGCTGCCGCCGTTCCGCGCCGCGATCGCCGCCGGAGCGGAGAGCGTGATGTCGTCGTTCAACGCCTTCAACGGCGTGCCGGCGACCGCCAACCGCCATCTGCTGACCGACATCCTGCGCCGCGACATGCGCTTCCGCGGCATCGTCACCTCCGACTGGGGGGCGATCGACCAGCTCAAGAATCACGGGCTGTCGCCCGATCCGCTCGATCTGACCGTCGCCACCTTCAACGCCGGTGTCGATCTCGACATGGCGTCGGACTTCTTCCGCAAGTATCTGCCGATCGCCATCGCCCGGGGGCGGGTGTCGAAGGGGCGGCTCGACGAGGCGGTGCGGCGGGTGCTCAGGGTCAAGTTCGAGACCGATCTCGGCAAGCGGATGCACGTCGATCCCGAGGCGGCGAAGGCGACCCAGGCTAAGCTCGATCCGCGCGGCCGCGAGATCGCCATCGAGATGGGGCGGCGGACGACGCTGCTCCTGCACAATCCCAAGGATCGGCTGCCGCTGACGGGCGCGAAACGGATCGCGGTGGTCGGCGGGCTCGCCGACAGTCCGCGCGACCACATGGGCCCGCATCCGGGGCTGAGCCAGATGGGCGACATCGTCACGCTGCGCGCCGCCATCACCGAGCGGGCGGCGAAGGCCGGGGCGAGCGTCGACTACCTCGAGGCCTGCGGCGCCTGCCGTTTCCCGGCCGAGACCGACGAGGCGACCATCGCGGACGCCGCGAAGGCGGCGGGCGAGGCCGACGTGATCGTCGCCGTGGTCGGCGAGACCTACGAAGAATCGGGCGAGGCGGCAGCGCGCGCCGATCTGGCGCTGTCGGCGCCTCAGGTGAAACTGGTCGAGACCTTGGCAGCGACCGGAAAGCCCGTCGTGGTGCTGCTGACCGGTGGTCGGCCGATGCTGGTCGAGACCATCATCGACAAGGTCGACGCCATCGCCATGGTGTGGTTCCCCGGCACCTACGGGGCGATCGGCGCGGCCGAAGTGCTGTTCGGCGACGTCTCGCCGTCGGCGCGCTCGCCCGTCACCTGGCCGCGCTCGACCGGTCAGTTGCCGCTCTCCTACGACCGGCTGCCGACCGGGCGGCCGGCGAGCGCCGACGACAAGTGGACCAACAAGTACATCGACATCGCCTGGACGCCGCGCTTCCACTTCGGCTACGGCCTCTCCTACGGTACGACCACCGTCTCCGCCCCGCGCCTCGACGAGGCGACGGCGAAGGCGGGCGACACGGTGAAGGTCCTCGTCTCGGTGACCAATTCGGGCCGGATGGCGGTGCGCGAGACGGTGCAGGTCTACGTCCACGACGTCATCGCCTCGCGGTCGCGGCCGGCACGCGAGCTCAAGGGCTACGCCCAGGTCGATCTGGCGCCCGGCGAGACGCGCGAGGTCGCGGTGCCGATCCGCGTCTCCGCTCTCGGTTTCCACGTCGAGGACGGGTCCTACGTGGTCGAGCCGGGCACGTTCCGCATCTTCGCCGGCAAGGACGCGACGGCAGAGGCCTTCGCCGACCTCGAGGTGACCTCGGGCTCGAAGGTGCCGCCTTGGGCGGCGCCGATCCCCTGCGTCGACCCGGTGAAGGCTGCGAAGGCCGAAAAGCGTCGGTGAGACCTTCGTCGACCGTTTCCGCCTTTCTCCGACCGCTTTCTCGACAAATCGACCGTGGTGGTTAGGATCACCGCCTTCGCGCCGTTCGAACGCCGGTTCCGATCGGCGCGGCACCACCCAATCGAGACGATCGAGGAAGAAGAATGAGCATCACCCGCATCGAGGTCGGTCCGCGCATGTCCCAGGCCGTGGTTCACGGCAACACCGTCTATCTCGCCGGTCAGGTCGCGGCGAACCCGGACGGCGCGTCGGTCGGCGAACAGACCCGCCAGATCCTCGCCCAGATCGATGCGCTGCTCGCCCAGGCCGGCACCGACAAGTCGAAGCTCATCTCCGCCACGATCTATCTCTCGGACATCGCCACCTTCGCCGAGATGAACGCCCAGTGGGACATCTGGGTCGTCCCCGGAGCCACCCCGGCGCGCGCCACCGTCGAGGCGAACCTCGCGGCGCGGGTCTACAAGGTCGCGATCGCGGTGATCGCGGCGATCTGACGATCGGCCCCGACGCTTCGAAGCGTTCGGAGCCTCGGGCCCTCGCCACGATCCATCCCGCCGCGGCCGGCATTCTCGGCCGCGGCTTTTTCCCGGAGGCGCGGATGCGGCGCATCGTCTTCCTCGAACGCGACACGCTCGCCCCCGCCGTGCGGGTGCGTCGGCCGGACTTCGCTCACGACTGGGTGGAGTATCCCAAGACGAAGTCGGATCAGGTGATCGAACGGGCACGAGGCGCCTCGATCCTGATCGTCAACAAGGTCAACATCACCGCCGAGGTGTTCGCGGCGCTGCCGGACCTGAAGCTGATCGCCATGGCGGCGACCGGCACCGACTGCATCGACAAGCAGGCCGCCGCCGCCCACGGCGTCACCGTCGCCAACATCCGCGGCTATGCGACGACCACCGTGCCGGAGCACACTTTCGCGCTGATCCTGGCGCTCGCCCGCTCGATCGTCCCCTACCGCGCCGGCGTCCTGGCCGGGGAATGGCAGCAGGCCGAGCAGTTCAGCTACTTCTCCTACCCGATCACCGATCTCGCCGGGCGCCGCCTCGCGGTCTTCGGCTCGGGCTCGCTCGGCGGCCGTGTCGCCGAACTCGGGCGCGCCTTCGGCATGGACGTGGTCTTCGTCGGCCGCAAGGGGGCGCTCGACGGTGGTCCGGGTCGCGTCTCCTTCGACGAGGCGATCGAGACCGCCGACGTCCTCACCTTCCATTGCCCGCTCACCCCCGAGACGCGCGGGCTGGTGGCGATGCCGGAATTCCGGCGGATGGCGCGGCGGCCGATCGTCGTCAACACGGCACGCGGCGGTCTCGTCGACGAGGTCGATCTCGAACGCGCGCTCGACGAGGGGCTGGTCTCGGCCGCCGGTCTCGACGTCACCCTGCCCGAACCGCCGCCGATGGACGCGCCGATCATGCGGCTCGCCAAGCGGGCGAACGTCATCGTCACGCCGCACACCGCCTGGGCGTCGATCGAGGCGCAGCAGGTGCTGGCCGATCAGATGATCGACAACATCGAGGCCTTCGTCGCGGGAAGCCCGCAGAACCTCGTGGTGGGGTGAACCAAGCGGACCGAGATCATCCCGCCTTTTCGCCGACGCGGCGTGCCAGTTCGGCGATCTCGGCGAGTTGGTCGGCGAAGGGATTGGTCCGCCGCCAGATCATCCCGACCGTTCGCGTCGGTTTCGGATCCCGGAGACGGACGACGGAGACGGAAGCCGATCGGGTTTCGATCGGCACGGCCATCTCCGGAACGAGGGTCACGCCGATGCCGACCCCGACCAACTGGACCAGGGTCGACAGCGAGCTGCCCTCGATCAGGCCGCTCGATCGTATCGTCGGGGTGCCGCAATAGGCGATCGCCTGATCGCGGAAGCAGTGCCCTTCCTCGAGCAACATCAGTCGCATCTCGGAGAGCGCGCCCGCGGTCGGCGCCGGATCGTCGTCGGCGTCCATCGGACGGACCAGCAGGAACTCTTCCGAGAAGAGCGGGTACTCGACCAGGGACGGCTCCGAGATCGGTAGAGCGAGGATCGCCGCGTCGAGCCGTCCGTCGAGAAGGTCGGCGACCAGGGTCCGCGTCATCGCCTCGCGCGGGCGCAGGTCGATGCCGGGATGGCGTTCGCTCAACGCCTTGACGAAGGCCGGCAACAGATAGGGAGCGATGGTGGGAATGACCCCCAACCGGAGACTGCCGGTGAACGGGGCTCGGGAGAGCCTCGCCAACTCGTCCAATTCGTCGACCGATCGCAAGATGTCCCTCGCTCGCGCGGCGAAGGTCTCTCCGAGGGCGGTCAGACGGATCCGCCGTCCGCCGCGTTCGATCAGCGGTGAGCCGAGGATGTCCTCGAGCTCCTTCACCTGCAGCGAAAGCGCCGGCTGGGAGATCGCGCAACTTTCGGCGGCACGGCCGAAATGGCCATGGCGTGCGACGGCTTCGAAATAACGCAGATGTTTCATAGAGATCATGATCATAAGAATAACCTATCAGAATTATTTGAAAATGAAATTTTTTCTAATCACTCGAACGTGCTACCGATTTCTCATTCGACGATGGACCGACGTCGCATGACCCTCCCCGGCCGTGGCCGGGAAGGCGCAGATGTCGCGGAACGTCGATCACGAGACACCAGCGGAGGACACCATGAGTGGCAACGGAACCAGTTCGGCCGGCAAATGCCCGGTCATGCACGGCGCGACGACCGCGGGCACCAAATCGAATGCCGATTGGTGGCCCAACGCGCTGAACCTCGACATCCTCCATCAGCACGATCGCAAGAGCGACCCGATGGGCGCCGGCTTCGACTATGCCGAAGCGGTGAAGACGCTCGATTTCGAAGCGGTGAAAGCCGACGTCCGGGCGCTGATGACCGACAGCCAGGACTGGTGGCCGGCCGACTGGGGTCACTATGCCGGCCTGATGGTGCGCATGGCCTGGCACTCGGCCGGTTCCTACCGCTCCGCCGACGGCCGCGGTGGCGGCAACTCCGGCAACATCCGCTTCGCGCCGCTCAATTCGTGGCCGGACAACGGCAATCTCGACAAGGCCCGCCGCCTGTTGTGGCCGATCAAGAAGAAGTACGGCAACAAGCTCAGCTGGGCCGATCTGATTCTGCTCGCGGGAACGATGGCCTACGAGGCGGTGGGTCTGAAGACCTTCGGCTTCAGCTTCGGCCGGCCCGACATCTGGCATCCGGAGAAGGACGTCTACTGGGGCGCCGAGAAGGAATGGCTGGCGCCGAGCGACGAGCGCTACGGTGACGTCGCCGATCCCTCGACGATGGAGAACCCGCTGGCCGCGGTGCAGATGGGTCTGATCTACGTCAACCCGGAAGGCGTCAACGGCAAGCCCGACCCGCTGAAGACCGCGGCTCAGGTGCGCGAAACCTTCGCCCGTATGGGTATGGACGACGAGGAGACCGTGGCGCTCACCGCCGGCGGCCACACCATCGGCAAGGCGCACGGCAACGGCCGCGCCGAGAATCTGGGGCCTGCCCCGGAGGGCGCCGACATCGCCGATCAGGGCTTCGGTTGGATGAACCACACCAGCCGTGGCATCGGTCGTGACACGGTCACCAGCGGCATCGAAGGCGCTTGGACCACCAACCCGACCAAGTGGGACAACGGCTACTTCAAGCTGCTGTTCGACTACGACTGGTGGCTGCAGAAGTCGCCGGCCGGCGCCTGGCAGTGGGAGCCGATCGGCATCCGCGAGGAGGACATGCCGGTGGACGTGGAGGATCCCTCGATCCGCCGCAAGCCGATCATGACCGACGCCGACATGGCGATGCGTCTCGATCCGACCTATCGCGCGATCTCCGAGCGGTTCCGGCAGGATCATGCCCGGTTCAGCGAGGTCTTCGCCCGCGCCTGGTACAAGCTGACGCATCGCGACTTGGGACCGAAGTCGCGCCACGTCGGACCGGACGTACCGGCAGAAGACCTGATCTGGCAGGATCCGGTCCCGGCGGGCAGCACCGGCTGGGACGTCGCCGCGGCCAAGGCGAAGATCGTGGCGAGTGGCCTGCCGGTCGCCGATCTGGTGGCGACCGCCTGGGACAGCGCCCGTACGTTCCGCGGCTCCGACTTCCGCGGCGGAGCCAACGGCGCACGCATCCGCCTCGCCCCGCAGAAGGACTGGGAGGGCAACGAGCCGGCGCGTCTCGCCAAGGTGTTGGTCGTCCTCG
Source organism: uncultured Alphaproteobacteria bacterium (assembly GCA_937873675.1). Lineage (GTDB taxonomy): Bacteria > Pseudomonadota > Alphaproteobacteria > Rhizobiales > Ancalomicrobiaceae > CALBKH01. The sequence continues at coordinate 8,429 of CALMYM010000039.1, forward strand.
AAGCGATCGCTTCGAGCGCCGGGGCGAGCATCGCCGACATCATCGTGCTGGCGGGCAACGTCGGCGTGGAACTGGCGGCCAAGGCCGCGGGCTTCGACGTCACGGTTCCCTTCACGCCGGGTCGCGGCGACGCCTCGCAGGAAATGACCGACAAGGACTCCTTCGCGGTGCTCGAGCCGATCCACGACGGCTTCCGCAACTGGGCGAAGAAGGACTACGTCGTCTCGGCCGAGGAACTGCTGCTCGACCGCACCCAGCTCATGGGCCTGACCGCCCCGGAGATGACCGTGCTGGTCGGCGGCATGCGCGTCATCGGAGCGAACCACGGCGGAACGCGCCACGGCGTGTTCACCGATCGCATCGGCGCGTTGACCAACGACTTCTTCGTCAACCTGCTCGACATGGCCAACACCTGGGTGCCGGTCGGAAACGGTCTCTACGAGATCCGGGACCGTCGGAGCGGGGCGAAGAAGTGGACGGCGACCCGCGTCGATCTGGTCTTCGGCTCCAACTCGATCCTGCGCGCCTACGCGGAGGTTCATGCTCAGGACGACAACAAGGAGAAGTTCGTCGAGGACTTCGTCTCCGCCTGGGCGAAGGTGATGAACGCCGATCGCTTCGACCTCTCCTGAGGTGCGCGCGATCCCGCCGCGGCGCAGGACGCCCGGGGCGGGATCGCGACGATCGACACGAAAGCGCCCGCCGGGCGAGGCCTCGACCTCGCTCCGGCGGGCGCATCCGTTTTTACCGGCGGCTCAATCCTCGTCGCCGTCGAGATCCGGGTCGTAGGCCGAGGCGTCGAAGCCGAGCAGGTTCCACGACTGGAGCATGTGGGGCGGCAGCGGCGCGGTGACGTCGATGACGCCCCTGCCCTTGGGGTGCGGCAGGACGATGCGGCGGGCGAGGAGATGCAGCTTGTTCTGCATGCCGCCGGGCAGTTCCCAATCGCGCTTGTCGAAGTATTTCGGGTCGCCGACGATCGGATGGCCGATGTG
>CALMYM010000040.1 GCA_937873675.1 uncultured Alphaproteobacteria bacterium
TCGCCGCCTCGTTCTGCATTCGCGCGAGATCCTGCTCCGCCGCCGCGACCCGCGACCGCACCGCCTCGAGATGCGCGTCGCGCAAGCCGCCGTCGTAGATCGGGATGGTGACGCCCACCAGCATTCCGGCGTTGGTCGACCCCGACGCGTAGCGGGCGGAGGTCGAGAGGCGCGAATCGGTGAGCGTGTAGGTGCCGTAGTCGTGGGCGACGTTGCCGGTCAGCCCGACCTTCGGCAGGAAATCGGATTTCGCCTTGTCGACGCCGGCGCGATCCGCCGCGAGCCTGGCGAAGGCGGCCTGCACGTCCGGCCGCCGCCGCAGCGACACCTCGACCAGTCGGTCGAGATCGCCCGACGGCGCCCCCGGCAGCGCCCGGCCGCCGACGTCCTCCACCAGGATCTCCAGGGTCGGCGCCACGCCCATCGCATCGAGCAGGCTGCGATAGACGTCGCGCATCGATCCCGTCGCCCGCACCACGCCCAACTCGGCCTGCGCCACCTGTTGGCGCGCCTGCGCGACCTCGATCGAGGTGCCGACGCCGCGTCCCATCCGCGCTTCCGCCGCATCGCGCAGCGCCTTGGTGTTGCCGAGCGTCCGGCGGGCGATGGCGAGCTTCGCCCGCGCCGCGGTGTAGCGATGGAACTCGCGCGCCACGTCCCAGATCAGCTTCTGGTGGGTGCCGTTGAAGCCGACGTTGGCGGCGACGGACAACTTGTTCGCCGCCTCGACCGTCGCGGCCCGGCCGCCGAAGTCGAACAGCAGCCACTTCACCGTCGCCGTCGGCATCACTTGGCGGCCCTGCGCCGTCACCGTCCCCGGCGGCACCGTGAAGCCGACGGCGGGGTCCCCACCTCGAAGCCCGGCGCCGGATTGGAACTGCGTTCCCAGCCGGCGACGACGTCCGCCGAGAGGATCGGCAGATAGGCGGCTTCCGCCATGCCGACACCGAGCGCCGCCTGCCGCGCCCGCTCCCAGGCGGCGCGCGTCGACGGGTTGGTGCGCTCGGCGATGTCGATCAGCTCGGGCAGCGAATGGGTGTGCTTGCGATCGATCGTCGGTCGCGGCAGGTCGATCGGGATCGTCGGGTCGCCGGGAAGACCGAAATCCGCTCCGCGGCCGTCGGAGACGACCACCGGCGTCGCCTCGCGCGCCGCCGCGGTGCCGAGATAGGGCGTCTGCGCCGTCTCGGGCGCCAGCGACAGCGACTGCGAGGCGCAGCCCGTCAGCCATAGCGGCAGTGAGACGGCGAGGAGGGCGGAAAGACCCCGTCGCGACGAAGCGCGGGTCGTCATGTCGACGCTCTCGCATCTTCGATCGATCGGAAGGCCGTCGCCAAACTCTGCTCCCGCTCTTCGATCGCCGCCATCAGGCGCAGCCGTTGCGACACTTCCGCCAGCGCACTCGCCGGCAGGTCACGGTCGAGACGCTCCGCGAGCGCCGGTTCTCCCGGCGTTTCGGCCGTCTCGGCCGGCGACGGACCGTCGCCTGCGTCCATATCAGAGCCGAGCCGCCGCAGAAAGCCGGCGGCCCGATCGAGGCGTGAACGCTCGGCGCTCGCGAAGCCGTCCGGCGACAGGTCGCCGGCCTCGGCCACCCGCGGCGCCGCGTGCAGCGTCAGGATCGGGTCGGCGAGTTGCTCCAACCGATCGAGGCCGCGGCCGAGGGCCACCAGCCCGCGCGCGTCCATCGCCACCGACTGCGGTTCGAAGAGCCGCATCGCCAGCACCCGGCGCACCTCGCCGATCAGCCGTTCGACGCTCTCGACCAGATGGCCGACCGGCGCGCCGGCGGGCGCCGCGGCGAGTGCCGACAGCGCCGACGTCGCGCGAGCGAGCGCACGCCGCGCCGCTTCCTCCACCCCGACCGGCCACACCACGGTGAAGACGGCGCTCATCACCAGATTGCCGATGAGGATGCCGAGCACCCGGTCGCGCGCCACGACGAGATCGAAGCCCGGCCCGTGGCCGTGCAGGACGCAGAGGAAGAAGGCCAGCGCGATCTGCCAGCCCATGTAGGAGATGCGCGGCGAACCGTTGGAGATCCAGGCGGCGAAGAACGACACCGCGCCGACCAGTAGGGCGAGCTGGCCGATGTCGTCCATGTGCGGCATCACCAGGACGATCGTCGCGACGCCGAGCGCCGCCCCGATCAGCGCGCCGACGATGCGCAGCATCAGCTTGTGCATGGTCTCGCCGAGGCTCGACAGAGCGACGAAGTAGCAGGTGACCAGGGCGGTGTGGATGCCGAACCAGTCGGTGGCGGTGTAGAAGCCGTAGCAGATCGTCGCCGCCAACGTCGTCTTCAGGGCGAAGCGCACGTGGATCGGATCGGTGAAGGCGTCGGGCGCCAGGAACGGCTCCTTCGGCCGCGGCTGCGGAGGCGCCACGCTCGCGGCCGCGAGATCGTCCTCGATCCGCTCGACCAGCTCCGTCAGCGTCCGATCGATCAGCATCGGATCGACCGTCCCGCTCACCGCTTTCGGCGCGACGAACCCCCCCCCGCCGGTGACCGCCCGCGCCGCATCCGCCAACCGTGCCGCGAGCGCCGGCCGCGGCGGCGCGCCGGTCTTGGTCGATTCGGCGATCGTCCCGAGGAGGTGGCTGTGGTCGAGGAGCCGCGTCAGCCGCGCCTCTTCGCCGGCCCGGATGGTGGCGAGGATCCGCCCCGCTCTGATCCGCTCACGCGCCGCGGCGTCGCCGGGCTCGAGCAGATCCTCGACCCGGCGCCGGGTCGCTATCGAAGGCTTCGCGAGGAGATCGGCGATCGCCTCCAGCCGTTCGGCGAGGCGTTCGCGCACCTGCGCTTCGGCCCGCGTCCCGGCGATGGCGTCGACCACCAGCAGGATCGCCATCGGCATGGCGACGATCGCCCACATCCACACGAGGCCGCGGGTGAGAAGCTCGGGGATCGGCACGATGTCGAACAGCGTCACGGCGAGCGCCAGCACGAAGCCGATGGTCGAGGCGATCGGTCCGAGCTTCGAGGCGTGCGCGAAGAACATGCCGACGAAGGAGAAGAACACCATGAAGGCGAGCCGCATCACCGGCTCGTCCGCCGACACCATCAGGAACACGAGGCCGAGCCCGATGCCGACGAGCGCGCCGAAGATCAGCTTCAGCGACTGCAGCACCGTCGAAGCGGCGTCCTCCTTGGCGGCGAAGAAGACGAGGTAGCAGGAGACCGCGGTCTCCGGCGTCTGCAGCATCATCGAGGCGACGGTGACCAGCACCACGACGATCGCCATCCGTGCCGAACGGGCGGCGCGGCCGGGGTAGGGGCGCATCTCCTCCCGGAAGTCCCGGATCAGCGTCTCAATGGGTCGGATGGGAACCATGCTCGGCCGGCTCGCTGCCCACGACGACGATCGCCGACGCGCCGATGCGCATCAGCTCCTGCGGCGGATCGATCAGCCGGATCGTCACCGGATAGCGGCGCGCCACCCGGACCCAGTTGAGCGAGCGCGACACGAACGGCAGGCCGAGGACGTTGGCGCCCTCGTCGGAGCGCACGCCCCAGCCGATCCCCTCGACCACGCCCTTCAGCCGTCGCCCGCGGTCGCTCATCACATAGACGTCGGCGCGATTGCCGACGCGGATCGCCGCGAGGTCGGTCTCGCGGAAATTGGCCGCGGCTTCCCAGCGCGAGGTGTCGATGATCGTCGCCAGCGTCTGGCCGGTCACCACCCATTCGCCGACGGCGAGCTTGAGGCCCGTCACCTTGCCGTCGAAGGGGGCGGCGACCACGGTGTTGGCGAGGTCGCGTTCGGCCAGCGCCAGCGTCGCCCGCGCCACGTCGAGCTGCGCCTTGCGGGTCTCCAGCGTGCCGATGACGTCGCGGGCGCCGCGCGACTGGGTGAGCGCCTGTTCGAGGCTGATGCGCGCGTCGTTGCGGCTGGTCTTGGCCTGATCGACCTGCTGCGCCGAGACGTAGCCGTTCGGCAGGAGCGCGGTGAGACGCTCCAGCGTCTTCTCCGCCAGCCCCAGGTTCTCCCGCGCCCGGCGGATCTGCTCGGCCGCGACCGAGGCGTTCGCCTCCTGTCCGGCGAGATTGCGCACGCCCTGGGCGACCTCCGATTCCGCCGCCCGCACCTCGGCGCGCGCCTGCTCGACCCTGAGCCGATAGGGCTCCTGATCGACGACGAACAGCGCGTCGCCGCGCTTCACCGCGGCGTTGTTCTCGACCCGGAACTCGACGATCCGCCCCGGCACCGAGGCCGAGAGATGGACGATCGGCGCCTCGATCTCGGCCGCGTCGGTGCGCGGCCGCCGCTCGCCGTCGCGGACCGCCAGGACACCGGCGGCGATCGCGCCGGCGACGATGCCCCAGCCGATCAGCTTGCCGAGAAAGGGCAGGGCGCTCTTTTCGGCCGTCACGGCGACACCCCGGCGAAGAAGTAGAGCCACAGTCCGACCGCCCACAGCACGGTGAGCGACGCGTAGACCAGCAGGCGGACCGGGAGATGCTCGTCGAGCCCGATGCGGATTAACACCGCACGGCTCACCAGCGTGGCGACGAGGCCGGCCGACGTGCAGACGATCCAGGCCGGAAAGTAGGAGCCGAAGACGTCGAAGGCCGGCGCCGAGGGCGCCCGTTCGCATCCGGCGAGCCCGAACACGAGAAGCCCGATCGCCGCCGAATGCCGCGGTCGACGCACGCATCGGCTGTTTCGAACGGGTCGCATCATGCGGTTCCGATAGCAGGGCGCCCGAGTCCTGGAAAGGGAGGGGCAGGCCTGCGCAAAAGGAGGATCTGGTGCCGGCGGAGGGGATCGAACCCCCGACCTTCGGTTTACAAAACCGCTGCACTACCGCTGTGCTACGCCGGCGCCGGCCACCCCTTAGCATGCGAGCGGGGAGGGGGAAAAGATCCGTCGGTCGCCCACGCGCGCCGCCGCCGTCGCGTCGAGCGCGGAACCTCACGCCCCCGCGTGCTTGCGTCCCACCACGTAGAGCGCCAGCACCGCGGCGTTCGAGACGTTGAGCGACTTGATCGGACCGGGCACGTCGACCCGAGCGAGCGCGTTGCAGGCTTCGCGGGTGACCGGGCGCAGACCCTTGCCCTCGGCACCGAGCACCAACACGGTGCGCCGGCCGACGTCGGTCTCCTCGAGCGGCGCCGGGCCCTCGCTGTCGAGACCGACGACGGTGAAGCCCTCCTTGCGCAGCGTGTCGAGGGCGCGGGCGAGATTGACCACCTCGATGTGGGTGAGGAGGTCGAGACCGCCGGAGGCCGATTTGGCGAGCACCCCGGTCTCCTGCGGCGAATGACGGGTCGGCGTGATCAGCGCATCCGCCCCGAGCGCCACCGCCGAACGCATGATCGCCCCGACGTTGTGCGGGTCGGTCACCTGATCGAGGGCGAGGACCAGCTTCGCCCGGCCGAGATCGGTGAGCTCCACCGGCTCCAGCGGCCGCGTCTCCACCAGCACCCCCTGGTGCACCGCATCCTCGCCGACCCGCGCGTCGATCCAACGCACGTCGACCACCTCGGGCGGCACGGGGAAGACGATTCCCCGCTCTTCGAGACGGGCGAGCGCGTTGCGCGTCGTGTAGATGGCGTGGATCACCCGCTTCGGGTTGGCGAGCGCCACTTCGACCGTGTGCAGGCCGTAGAGGAAGACGCGTCCCTCCGGCGCGCCCGACCCCGGCTTGCCGCGGCGGCGCTGATGCACCGGCGGTCGAGTCGGATGCCGTCCGGCCTTGGCGATACGCGGCGGTGTTTCGGACGACGACATCGGGGGAGGGCTCCTCGGGCGCGGATAGGCTGCCGTCTTGATGGCCCGAAGCGCGCCGCCGCGCAATAGCCCGCCGCCGGCCGCGCCGGGCGTCGCGCCGGCCATTTTCGCGGTCGCGGAAAAACCGCGTGGCGATCGATGGTTCGACGGTTGACAGGGACCGGCCGGCTCGCCATAACACCGGCCGCAACGGGAATCCCCGCCATGACCGGCGGGGCGTTTCGTTCGTCCGAACGTTCGGAGGCCGTGATGCGGCCGATGCGAACGGTCGAAGTGAGATACGGGGGAATGTCCCGAGCGGCAAAGGGGGCGGACTGTAAATCCGCTGGCTAAGCCTTCGTAGGTTCGAGTCCTACTTCCCCCACCATCTCTCTTCTACCGAACGTGTCGTGGTCGTCTCGCGGTCAGGCGTGCGGGTATAGCTCAATGGTAGAGCAGCAGCCTTCCAAGCTGAATACGCGGGTTCGATTCCCGCTACCCGCTCCA
>CALMYM010000041.1 GCA_937873675.1 uncultured Alphaproteobacteria bacterium
CCGACACCGCATCGGGCAGCTTAACCGATCGCGGGCGGTTCAAGTTACAAGACGACGCCTTCGGCGTCTCCTCACCATGAGGCGTTCGTCCACGTCCATGTAACCGACAGCGCCTCATGCTGAGGAGCGCTCGGAACGAGCGCGTCTCGAAGCATCGCGCACCTCGTCTGGTCCCATGCCTCCTCAGAAGAACGCCTGGATGCCGGTCTGCGCCCGGCCGAGGATGAGGGCGTGGACGTCGTGGGCGCCCTCGTAGGTGTTGACCGTCTCGAGGTTCGCCGCGTGGCGCATCACCTGATACTCGATCGAGATGCCGTTGCCGCCGTGCATGTCACGGGCCATTCGGGCGATGTCGAGCGCCTTGCCGCAGTTGTTGCGCTTGATGATCGAGATCATCTCCGGCGCCATGCGGCCCTCGTCGAACAGCCGGCCGACGCGCAGGGCCGCCTGGAGGCCGAGGGTGATCTCGGTCTGCATGTCGGCGAGCTTCTTCTGGTAGAGCTGGGTGGCGGCGAGCGGCTTGCCGAACTGCTTGCGGTCGAGGCCGTACTGGCGGGCCCGCATCCAGCAGTCCTCGGCCGCGCCCATCACCCCCCAGGCGATGCCGTAGCGCGCCCGGTTGAGGCAGCCGAAGGGACCCTTCAGCCCCGACACGTTCGGCAGGATCGCGTCCTCGGGGACGACGACGCCGTCCATGACGATCTCGCCGGTGATCGAGGCGCGCAAGCTCAGCTTGCCGCCGATCTTCGGGGCGGAGAGGCCCTTCATGCCCTTCTCGAGCACGAAGCCGCGGATCTCGCCGTCGTGGGCGGCGGACTTGGCCCAGACGACGAAGACGTCGGCGATCGGCGAGTTGGAGATCCACATCTTCGAGCCGACGAGGCGATAGCCGTCGGCGACCTTCTCGGCGCGGGTCTTCATGCCGGCCGGGTCCGAGCCGGCGTCGGGCTCGGTGAGGCCGAAGCAGCCGACCCATTCGCCGGAGGCGAGCTTGGGCAGGTACTTCTTCTTCTGCGCTTCCGAGCCGTAGGCCTCGATCGGGTACATGACCAGCGACGACTGCACCGACATCATCGAGCGGTAGCCCGAATCGACCCGCTCGACTTCGCGGGCGACGAGCCCGTAGGAGACGTAGCCGGCGCCGGCGCCGCCGTAGTCGTCCGAGACCGTGACGCCGAGGAGGCCCAATTCGCCCATCTCCTCGAAGATGGCGCGGTCGGTCTTCTCCTCGAGATAGGCCTCGGTCACCCGTGGGAAGAGCTTCTCCTGCGCATAGGCGCGGGCGGTCTCGGAGATGAGACGCTCGTCCTCGGTCAGCTGGTCGGTGAGGAGGAAGGGATCCTCCCACTTGAAGGCGGCGGGCTTGTTCGGGGCCATGGGCGGATCCTCTTTCTGGGCACCCGAAGTTCGGGTGCGATACGGCCTGACCGGCCGACGCCCGTTCGGGCTCGCCTTCGCGCGGCGGGTCTCGTTCGAGACCCGCCGGGCTCGGTATCAACTCTCGACGTCGAACTTGACGCCCTGGGCGAGCGGCAGCGAACGCGAGTAGTTCACGGTGTTGGTGGCGCGGCGCATGTAGGCCTTCCAGGCGTCGGAGCCGGCCTCGCGGCCGCCGCCGGTCTCCTTCTCACCGCCGAAGGCGCCGCCGATCTCGGCACCCGAGGGGCCGATGTTGACGTTGGCGATGCCGCAATCGGAGCCGGTGTCGGAGACGAAGGCCTCGGCCTCGCGCAGGTCGGAGGTGAAGATCGACGACGACAGGCCCTGCGGCACGGCGTTGTTGAGCTTCACCGCGGTCTCGAACTTGGTGTAGCGCATGACGTAGAGGATCGGCGCGAAGGTCTCCTCGACCACCGGGCCCGACTGCGACGGCATCTCGACCAGCGCCGGGGCGACGTACCAGCCGCCGTCGTAGCCCTGGAGGTTGATGCGATTGCCGCCGGTGATGGTGCCGCCGGCCTCGCGAGCCGCCTCCAGCGCCTTCTGCATGCGGGTGTAGGCGTCGGCGTCGATGAGCGGGCCGATCAGCGTCTCGGGCTGGGCCGGGTCGCCGACCTTGACCGAGGCGTAGGCGCGGCGCAGGCGCGTCACCAGCGTGTCGTAGATCGAATCGTGGACGAAGAGACGGCGCAGCGTGGTGCAGCGCTGGCCGGCGGTGCCGATCGCCGAAAAGGCGATGGCGCGCAGCGCCAGATCGAGATCGGCCGAGGGGCAGACGATCGCCGCGTTGTTGCCGCCGAGCTCGAGGATCGCCCGGGCGAAGCGCTTGGCGAGCTTCGGACCGACCACCCGACCCATGGCGGTGGAGCCGGTCGCCGGGAGGACCGGCACACGCCGATCTTCGACCAGCACCTCGCCGATGTGGCGCGAGCCGTTGATCAGTTCGACGAGGTGGTCGGGCGCGGTGTTGCCCTCGGCGCGGTAACGCGCCACCGCCCGCTCGAACAGGGCGACGACGGCGAGGGCCGTCAGCGGCGTCTTCTCGGACGGCTTCCAGACGACCGAATCGCCGCAGACGAGCGCGAGCGCGGCGTTCCACGACCACACCGCGACGGGGAAGTTGAAGGCGGAGATGACGCCGACCGGACCGATCGGATGCCACGTCTCCATCATGCGATGGCCGGGGCGCTCGGTGGCGATGGTCAGGCCGTAGAGCTGGCGCGACAGGCCGACGGCGAAATCGCAGATGTCGATCATCTCCTGGACCTCGCCGAGGCCTTCGGAAACGATCTTGCCGGCCTCGATGGTGACGAGGCGGCCGAGTTCGACCTTGTGGGCGCGCAGCTCCTCGCCGAGGAGGCGAACCAGTTCGCCGCGCTTGGGCGAGGGGACGAGGCGCCAGGCGCGGAAGGCGGCGTCGGCGCGGCCGATGGCGGCCTCCGCTTCCTCCGTCTCGTGCTCGACGACCCGACCGATCTCCTCGCCGGTGATCGGCGAGGTCACCGCCAGGGTGCCGTCGGTGTAATGGGCGCGATCGACGCCGAGGGCGGCGAGCAGCTCGTGGGTTTCGGCCGCGAGCGTTTGAAGAACCGACATGGTCGCCACCTCTCATTCCGGAAAAGAGGAACCGCCGCGGCGATCGATCGACCGCCGCGCGCGAGGTCATGAATATTCCGCTCGACAAGACGGGTTTGAAGCGAGAAATTCTCACCACATCATGAATTTTTGGAATGAATGGCCATGTTCCGCCGCGGCTTCCTGCCCCCCATCGGATCGTTGGTGGCCTTCGAATGCGCCGCCCGTCACGAGAGTTTCTCCCGTGCGGCGGAGGAATTGAACCTCACTCAGAGCGCCGTCAGCCGGCAGATCCAGGCGCTCGAGGAGCACCTGGGCGCCGAACTGT
>CALMYM010000042.1 GCA_937873675.1 uncultured Alphaproteobacteria bacterium
CTCGCCGGGCGACTTCATCGGCAGGGGGATCTCGCTCTTGGAAAAACCGGGCGGGGCCTGCCGCGGCGAGGACATCGCCGAGCCGTCGGAGCGCCAGCACCGGCTCGAACATCTGTCGATCGCCAATTCGCTCGACAATCTCAGGACGTTTCCCTGCGTGCGGGCGCTGGAGATGCTCGGCCGCCTCAAGCTCCACGGGGTGTGGTTCGACATCGCGCTCGGCGAGTTGCACGTGCTCGACGAGGCGACCGGGGTCTGGGATCGGCTGTCGACGCCGGATCTCGCGGACGCCGGCTGAGAACGGGCGGCGCGGGACGCGCCGTCGCGATCCGTCTCAGGGCTTGAGGTAGCCGTAGCCCTGGCGCTCGAGCAGGGCGATCTGGGCGACGCCGGCGCCGATCAGGTCGGCGGTCTTCAGGCCGTAGAGATCGGTCGGCTCGATGCGGCGCGAGATCAGGGTGTTGCGGCAGACCAGGAAGCGGGCGCCCTTGGCCTTCAAGGCGTCGATGCGGGTGGCGAGCTTCTCGTCGCCCTTGGCATAGGTGAGAAGGTCGACGCCGTCGCCGTTCATCACCACCACCAGATCTAGGTGGTCGGGCTCGACCGCGGCGAAGTGGTTCTCCATGTTGCCGACCCAGTTGCGGTACTTGCTGCCGAGGTACCCGCCGCTTTCGGTGAGGTGATAGATCACCTTCTGGTGGCCGAAGTCGGTCACCACCTTGGGGACGTTCACCGGGGCGCCGCGTGCCGTCAGCCGCCAGCCTTCCCAGCCGGCCACCGCGATGACCATGGCGATCGCCACGACGGCGAGGAGTTTCGCATCGAAACGGCTCGTCAGGGTGGACATGGGCTTCTCCGTCGATCGATGTCTTCGTGGTCCGGAACGTGTCTCGTTTCGAAACACCCGGTGCGACTGTGCCCCTCGTGGTGCGAGCGGCGTGCCGGGTCGACCGGTCGTTGCCGAGAAAGTCGCGTCTTGGTAAAGGGGGGCCGCGCGAGCGCGCCTCCTTGTCACTTTCGAACGGGATTTCCGCCCATGGCCTCCTTCAATCTCTTCCTTCTCCCCGGCGACGGCATCGGTCCGGAGATCATGATCCAGGTGAAGGAGGTGCTCGGCTGGTTCGAGAAGCGTGGCGTGGCCAAGTTCGAGACCGAGAGCGGCCTCGTCGGCGGTTCGGCCTACGACGCCCACGGCAAGGCGATCTCGGAGAGCGACATGGCGCTCGCCCAGGCGGCCGACGCGGTGCTGTTCGGCGCGGTCGGTGGACCGAAGTGGGCGGACGTGCCCTACGAGGTGCGTCCCGAAGCGGGCCTGCTGCGCCTGCGCAAGGATCTCGGCCTCTTCGCCAACCTGCGCCCGGCGATCTGCTATCCGGCGCTCGCCTCGGCCTCGTCCCTGAAGCCCGAGCTGGTCGAGGGCCTCGACATCCTGATCGTGCGCGAGCTGACCGGCGGCGTCTATTTCGGCGAGCCGAAGGAGATCGTGACGCTGGAGAACGGCGAGAAGCGCGCCGTCGACACCCAGGTCTACACCACCCACGAGATCGAGCGCATCGCCCGCGTCGCCTTCGACCTCGCCAAGACCCGTCGCAACAAGGTCTCCTCGGCCGAGAAGCACAACGTGATGAAGTCCGGCGTGCTGTGGAAGCAGGTGGTGTCGAAGGTCGGCGCGGCGGAATACGCCGACGTCGAGCTCGAGCACGTGCTCGCCGACAACTGCGCCATGCAGCTCGTCCGCCGGCCGAAGCAGTACGACGTCATCGTCTGCGACAACCTGTTCGGCGACATCCTCTCCGACGTCGCGGCGATGCTGACCGGCTCGCTCGGCATGCTGCCGTCGGCCTCGCTCGGCGCGCCCGACGCGGCGACCGGCAAGCGCAAGTCGCTCTACGAGCCGGTGCACGGCTCGGCGCCCGACATCGCCGGCCGCGGGCTCGCCAACCCGATCGCGATGATCGGCTCCTTCGCCATGGCGCTGCGCTACTCGCTCGGCCTCGGCGACGCGGCCGACCTGCTCGACAAGGCGATCTCCGACGTGCTCGGCTCGGGTGTGCGCACCGCCGACATCGCCAAGCCGGGCGAGAACACCGTCTCGACCACCGAGATGGGCACGGCCATCGTCGCGGCGCTGGACCGGCTCTCGGCCTGATCATTCCCTCGACGCGAGACATCACGAGCCCCGGAACCCACGGTTCCGGGGCTTCTTCTTTGCACGCGCCGCACCTACGTCGAACGACGAACCGCGTTCCCCATCGACGGCCTTGCGTCGTGCTGCACACGGTTTAGGCTGGTGCTCGAACGATCATTTCGTGAGCAGGGGCATTCCTTGGCCATCCAGACCGCGCTGCACCACGTCACCGCCTATTCCTACGACCGACCGGTCCAGCTCGGGCCGCAGATCATTCGCCTCCGGCCGGCGCCACATTGCCGGACGAAGGTCACCGGCTATTCGCTGCGGGTGACGCCGGAGACCCACTTCGTCAACTGGCAGCAGGACCCGCACGGCAACTGGGCGGCGCGCTTCGTCTTCCCGGAGAAGACGACGGAGTTCCGCATCGAGGTCGACCTCCTCGCCGAGATGGCGGTCTACAACCCGTTCGACTTCTTCGTCGAAAGCTATGCCGAAAAGTTCCCCTTCACCTACGAGGCGAGCCTCGCGGAGGAGCTGAAGCCCTATCTCGCCGCCGAACCGGTGGGGGAGCGCTTCGAGGCCTATCTCGCGACGATCTCGCGCGAACCACAGGCGATCGTCGACTTCCTGGTCGAACTCAATCTGCGCCTGTCGAAGGAGATCCGCTACGTCATCCGCATGGAGCCGGGCGTCCAGGAGCCCGACGAGACGCTGGAGAAGAAGTCCGGGTCGTGCCGTGACACCGGTTGGCTGCTGGTGCAGCTGCTGCGCCGGTTGGGGCTCGCGGCGCGTTTCGTCTCCGGCTACCTGATCCAGCTCAAGCCCGACGTGAAGTCGCTCGACGGGCCGTCGGGCACCGATCACGACTTCACCGACCTGCACGCCTGGTGCGAGGTCTACATCCCCGGCGCCGGCTGGGTCGGCCTCGACCCGACTTCGGGCCTCTTCGCCGGCGAAGGCCATCTGCCGCTCGCCGGGACGCCGCACTATCGCTCGGCGGCGCCGATCACCGGTCTGGTCGATCCGGCGGAAGTGACCTTCGACTTCAAGATGCGGGTCGACCGCATCGCCGAGAAGCCGCGGGTCACCGCGCCCTTCTCCGACGACGCCTGGGCGGCGCTGAATGCGTTGGGTGAGCGCGTCGACGAGGATCTCGTCCGCAACGACGTGCGCCTCACCATGGGCGGCGAGCCGACCTTCGTGTCGATCGACGACTACCAGTCGGCGGAATGGAACACCGCGGCGGTCGGGCCGACCAAGCGGACGCTCGCCGACGATCTCATCCGCCGGCTTCGCACCCGCTTCGCACCCGGCGGCTTCCTGCACTACGGCCAGGGCAAGTGGTATCCGGGCGAGAGCCTGCCGCGCTGGGCCTTCGCGCTCTACTGGCGCAAGGACGGCAAGCCGATCTGGCGCGATCCGTCGCTGGTGGCGCTGGAGGCCGGCGGCCGCGACGCCACCGTCGAACAGTCGCGCCTCCTCGCCGAGAGCATCGCCGAACGGCTCGACATCGGCAGCGACTACGTCGTGCCGGCCTACGAGGATCCGGCCCACTGGCTGGTCCAGGAGGCGAAGCTGCCGGTCAACACCGATCCGTCGAACTCCAAGCTCGACAATCCGGAAGACCGTCATCGCATGGCGCGCGTCTTCGATCGCGGCCTGACGAGTGCGACCGGCCACGTGCTGCCGGTGCAGCGCTGGCAGAGCCGGGCCGGTCAAGGCTGGTATTCGGAGAAGGGGCGGCTGCGGCGCGACAAGCTGTTCCTGATCCCGGGCGACAGCCCCGTCGGCTACCGCCTGCCGATCGCCTCGCTGCCGTGGATCCCGCCGGCGTCCTACCCCTACATCATGGAACTCGACCCGTTCGTCGAGCGGCCGGAACTGCCCGATCCGGACGATCTCGCCCAGGTCTATCGCCGCTCGGGGCCGGCGCAGCGGGTGACCCAGCGCTGGGTCGAGGAGATCGGCGCCGATCAGGTGCGCACCGCGCTGTCGATCGAGCCGCGCGAAGGCATCCTCAACGTGTTCATGCCGCCGGTGCAGACGCTCGACGACTATCTCGAGCTCTTGGCGGCGGTGGAGGCGGCGGCCGAGGCGCATCGCCTGCCGGTCCACATCGAGGGCTATCCGCCGCCGTTCGATCCGCGGCTCGAGGTGATCAAGGTCACGCCCGATCCGGGCGTCATCGAGGTCAACGTCCAGCCGGCGGCGTCGTGGAGCGAGTGCGTCGAGATCACCTCCAAGCTCTACGAGGAGGCGCGCTGGTCGCGGCTCGGCACCGAGAAGTTCATGGTCGACGGCCGCCACACCGGCACCGGCGGCGGCAACCACGTGGTGGTGGGCTCGCGCTGGCCCTCCGACAGTCCGTTCCTCAGGCGGCCGGATCTCCTGAAGAGCCTGGTGCTCTACTGGCAGCGCCATCCCTCGCTCAGCTATCTCTTCTCCGGCCTGTTCATCGGTCCGACCAGCCAGGCGCCGCGCATCGACGAGGCCCGGCACGACACGCTCTACGAGCTCGAGATCGCCATGGCCTCGGTGCCGTCGCCGGGCGAGGGGTGGCCGCCGCCGCCGTGGCTGGTCGATCGGCTGTTCCGCAATCTCCTGGTCGACGTCTCGGGCAACACCCATCGCACCGAGATCTGCATCGACAAGCTCTATTCGCCGGACGGGCCGACCGGTCGGCTCGGCCTCGTCGAGTTCCGCTCGTTCGAGATGCCGCCGGATGCGCGCATGTCGCTCGCCCAGCAGCTGCTGCTCCGGGCCTTGATCTCGTGGTTGTGGCGGGAGCCGCAATCGGGCGAGTTCGTGCGTTGGGGCACGGCGCTGCACGATCGCTTCATGCTGCCGCATTTCGTCTGGGAGGATTTCCTCGGCGTTCTCGACGACCTGAAGGGGGCCGGCTACGCCTTCGATCCCCTGTGGTTCAAGGCGCAGTACGAGTTCCGCTTCCCCTATTACGGCACGGTCGAGCACGCCGGCGTGAAGCTCGAGATCCGGCAGGCGTTGGAGCCGTGGCACGTCACCGGCGAGGAAGGGGCGGTCGGCGGCACGGTGCGCTTCGTCGACTCCTCGGTCGAACGGCTGCAGGTCGCGGTCGACGGCTTCAACCCGACCCGCCATCTGATCACCGCCAACGGCCGGCCGGTACCGCTCACCTCGACCGGGGTGACCGGCGAGGCGGTGGCGGGCGTGCGCTTCAAGGCGGGGGAGCCCGGCTCCCG
>CALMYM010000043.1 GCA_937873675.1 uncultured Alphaproteobacteria bacterium
GTCCTGCAGCCACAACGTCCCTTCGAGGTCGAGGTAGTTGGTCGGCTCGTCGAGGAGCAGCAGGTCCGGCTCGGCGAACAGCACGCCGGCCAGCGCCACCCGCATCCGCCAGCCGCCGGAGAAGTCCGAGCACGGCCGCATCTGAGCGGCATGGTCGAAGCCGAGACCGGAGAGGATGGTCGCCGCCCGCGCTTCGGCCGAATGGGCGTGGATGTCGGCGAGCCTCGTGTGGATCTCGGCGATGCGGCCCGCGTCGGTCGCGGTCTCGGCCTCGGCGAGCAGGCTCGCGCGTTCCTTGTCGGCGGCCAGCACGAAGTCGAGGAGGGTGATCGCCGATCCCGGCGCTTCTTGAGCCACCTGACCGATCTTCGCCGCCTTGGGCAGCTGGATCGATCCGCTCTCCGGCGCCCATTCGCCGGTGACGAGCTTGAAGAGCGTGGTCTTGCCGGTGCCGTTCTTGCCGACGAACCCGGCCTTGGCCCCGGTCGGAACCACCACCGACGCCCCCTCGAGGAGCGTCCGGCCGGCGATACGGAAGGTGAGATCGGTGACGACGAACATGCCGGCTTCTCTAGAGGAGAAGGCGAGGGGTGTCGACCGCTGCGATCGAATGGAAATCCACCGCGTTCCCGTGCATCATCGTGTCGGAACGAGAGGGCTGCGACATGGCGCGTATGATCCTGGTGAGAGCCGATTGGGACGGCGAGGCGAAGGTCTGGGTCGCCACGAGCGATGACGTCGGTCTCGTCACCGAGGCCGCCACATTCGAAGCACTGACCGACAAGATTCCGACGATGATCGGGGACCTCCTCGAGGAGGAGCCGGAGGACGGCGAGATCCTGATCGAGATCGTCGCCCATGCCTCGGCCCGCGTGCCGGCGCGTGCCGCATGACGGAATTCCTTGTCCGATCCTGGCGCCGCACATTCAGCCGTCGTCCCCGGCGAGCCGAAGGCGAGGGAAGGGGACCCATGGGACTCTCAACGTATTGAAAAGCCAATGGATCCCCTTCCCCTCCGCTTCGCTCCGGCCGGGGATGACGGGCATCGTGAATGGCGAAGCGATGAGTCGCGACCGAGCGCTTGCGGAATGAACCGAGTGCTCTGACGTTTGTTCTTTGCGCGCCCGAAGGCCCCGAGATCCCCCCATGCCCCGCGTCGTCGACCTCACCCATCCGCTGTCCCCCGCCTTCCCGACCTGGGACGGTGTGCCCGGCATCGCGCTGGAGCGTCGCGCCGAGGTCGCAACCGACGGCTACGGCCTTCATCTCTGGCATCTCGACGAACACATCGGCACTCACCTCGACGCGCCGCGCCACTTCGATCCGCAGGGCCTCGACGCCGCCTCGATCCCCGACGAGGACCTGATCCTGCCCCTCGTCGTCATCGACGTCCGTGCCCGGGCGATGCGCGATCCCGATCATGCCGTCGATCTCGCCGACATCGCCGTCCACGAATCGGCGCACGGGGTGATCCCGCCGGGCGCCTGCGTCGCCATGCTCTCCGGCTGGGGCGCGCGCGTCGCCGACGCCGGCTTCCGCAACGCCGATGCGGCCGGGGTCATGCACTTCCCCGGCTTCTCGCTCGCCGCTGCACGCGTTCTCGCCGAGGCGCGCGACGCGAAGGCGCTCGCCGTCGATACGCTCTCCCTCGACCCCGGCGCCTCGCCCGATCTACCGGTCCATCGCTTCTGGCTGCCCTCGGGGCGCTACGGCCTCGAATGCGTCGCGAACCTCGAGAAGGTGCCGGCGCGCGGTGCGACGGTCGTCGTCGGTGCCCCCCGCATCGAGGGTGCGACCGGCGGCCCGTGCCGGCTCCTGGCGCTCCTCTGAGGCCCCACGCGGGAACCGCGTGGGAAGGCCGGCCGGCGGCCCCGGTGATGCCTCGTCGCCGCCCGATTTCCGCCGCGGATCTTGCCGTTTCGCCACCGCCGACGGAGCGCCCGCCCACCGCCGTTAACCATGTCGCAGCGGGGCGGTGGTACGAATCGATACGAGGGCTGTGGACGACCTCCGGTTTAACCTTTCGTAAACGGTCTTCGGGCGACATCGGACGTGTCGAGGGCGGGTTCCTGCTCCCCTCGTTCCACCCGATACAGCCATTTCCGCCGCCGCCGGTCGCCCATCCCGCGTGGCGCGTTCGCCTGTTGCTCGAGCCGAGGACGCCGACCCATGAGACGGACCATCGACACCCGCATTCTCGCCCTCGGCCTCGTCCTCGGCGCCGCCGTGCTCGTCCGCCCGATCGACCACGCCCGCGCCTCGGCCGATCCGCTTCGCGCCGCCGCCGATGCGTCGCGCTTCCAGGTCGAGACGACCGGCTCGATCCGCCCCGCCGCGGGCGCGCTCAAGCAGCGTTGATCGTCGGGTCCGCTCGGCCTCGGCGTCCTGCCACGACCTTCGAAGATCCACGACCGCCGGGGGCGACCTCGGCGGTTCGTCATTTTTCGGGCTTCCGACCCCGTGTTGACGGCCCGGTCACCACTCGCGGTTAGGATCGGCGCCGACACGAGGAAGTGTGGAGTGGGACGATGACGGTACTGGTGACGGGCGGCTGCGGTTACATCGGCAGCCATCTGGTCTGGGCACTCACCGATCGGGGCGAGAAGGTCGTGGTGCTCGACGATCTCTCCACCGGCTTCGACTGGGCGATCCCCGAGGCCGTCGAACTGGTGCGCGGCGACATCGGCGATCGCGCCCTCCTCGACACGCTGCTGCCGCGCGGCGACATCGACGCCATCGTCCATTTCGCCGGCTCGATCATCGTGCCGGAGAGCGTCACCGACCCGCTGAAGTACTATTTCAACAACACCGTCAAATCGCGTGAGCTGATGGCCGCCGCCGTCCGCAACGGCGTGAAGAACTTCGTCTTCTCCTCGACCGCCGCCGTCTACGGCAATCCCGAGATCATCCCCGTCCCCGAGGACGTGCCGCTCCTACCGGTCTCGCCCTACGGCTCGTCGAAGCTGATGACCGAGATCATGCTGCGCGACACCGCGGCGGCACACGACTTCCGTTATGCGGCGCTGCGCTACTTCAACGTCGCCGGCGCCGATCCCAAGGGTCGCACCGGCCAGTCGACCAAGGGCGCCACCCATCTGATCAAGGTCGCCTGCGAGGCGCTGCTCGGCCGCCGGCCCTCGATCGAGGTCTTCGGCACCGACTACGCCACTCCCGACGGCACCGGCGTGCGCGACTACATCCATGTCACCGATCTCGCCGAGGCCCACGTCCTGGCGCTCGAGTACCTGCGCTCGCAGAAGACCAGTCTCGTCGCCAACTGCGGCTACGGCCGCGGTTTCTCGGTTCTCGACGTGCTGAAGGCGGTCGAGCGCGCCGGCGGTAAGCCGCTGCCGGTCACCTACGGTCCGCGCCGCGCCGGCGACGCCGAGGCGATCGTCGCCCGCGTCGACAAGATCCACGCCCACCTCGATTGGCACCCGGCCTGGGCCGATCTCGACACCATCGTCGGCCACGCGCTGGCCTGGGAAGAGATCCTGATGCGCCGCAACCGCATCTGAACCGCGCCGAAGCGGCGTCGCAGCCGCTCCCGGCTCAGCCGATCCGACCCGCCGCCCGCGCCGCTTCCGGAAAGGCCGCGGCGAGGGATTCCGCGTTCGCCGCGACGACACCGCGTTCGGTGACGAGCCCGGTGACCAGCCGCGCCGGCGTGACGTCGAAGGCGTAGTTGGCGACCGGCGCCCCTTCCGGCACGATTCGCACCGTCTCCACCCGCCCGTCGGCGGTCATCCCCGCCATGTGGCTGACCTCTTCGGCTCCCCGCTGCTCGATCGGGATCTCGGCGACGCCGTCGGCGACGCGGAAGTCGATCGTCGGGGAGGGCAGGGCGACATAGAACGGCACGCCGTTGTCGTGAGCCGCGAGCGCCTTCAGATAGGTGCCGATCTTGTTGCAGACGTCGCCGTTCGCCGTGGTGCGGTCGGTGCCGACGATCACCACGTCGACCAGCCCGTGCTGCATCAGATGGCCGCCGGTGTTGTCGGGGATGACGGTGTGCGGCACGCCGCGCTCGGCCAGCTCCCAGGCGGTGAGCGAGGCGCCCTGATTGCGCGGCCGGGTCTCGTCGACCCAGACGTGGATCGGCAGTCCCGCCTCGTGCGCCATGTAGATCGGCGCCGTCGCCGTACCCCAGTCGACGGTGGCGAGGCGCCCGGCGTTGCAGTGGGTGAGCACGTTCAGCCGCGCCCCCTCCGGCTTGTCGGAGAGGATGTCGCGGAAGATCTCGAGCCCGTGTCGGCCGATCGCCGCGCAGATCGCCACGTCCTCCTCGGCGATCTCGTCGGCTCGCGTGAAGGCGGCGGCGAGGCGATCGGCGGGCGCGAGCGGCGCCAGCAGAGACCGCATCTCGTCGAGTGCCCAGATCAGGTTGATCGCCGTCGGCCGGGTGCGCGCCAGCCGCGCCCGCGCGGCGTCGAGCCCCGCATCCGAGGCGTCGCCGGCCACGGCCAGCGCCATGCCGTAGGCGGCGGTGGCCCCGATCAACGGCGCGCCGCGCACCCGCATCGCCTCGATCGCCTCCGCCGCGTCCTCGAGCGTCTCCAGCCGGCGCATCGCGAAGACGTGCGGAAGCAGCGTCTGATCGATGATCTCGACGCCGCCGTCGGCGCCGCGTCGGATCGGCCGCACTCGTTCCTTCGTCATCGCGCTTTCTCGCCCCTGCTCGTCGTCACACGTGATGCGTGTGCGTCCACGCCCCTGTAGCCGGTTGGCCCCACGATCGCCCGGCATCGATTCCTTTCACGCCGAAGCGCCGCTGTCGAGCGGAGGGGGGATCCACCCGTTCCGCAGGGGTAGATCACCGACGTGTTTCGAGGCGGAAAACCGCCTGTTTTTTCACCACATGCGCCGAATTCGTTCAATTCGAATTTCAACACCCGAAAAACTGTGACGGCAGTGCAACAGAGGTCGGTCAAAGCCGCTCGTTCGAGCTCGGCGGCGGCTCTCGACGCTTCCCAATGCCCGCGATGCGATTAATGATCGATCCAACGACGGTGCTCGCCACGTCGCCCGACGGTTCGTTGTTCGTCATGTCGGGTGGGATAGCCGAAGGGCACCGTCCGGAAGCGAAACATCAGGGGGTTTCCCAACATGAACTTCAAGCTCGCTCTCGCCGCCGCCGCTGCCGTCGTCGGCCTCGCCGGTACCGCCCAGGCCGCCGACCTCGGCAAGAAGGCCCCGGCCGCCGCGAACTACGTCAAGGTCTGCGATGCCTACGGTGAAGGCTTCTTCTACATCCCGGGTTCCGAGACCTGCCTGAAGATCGGCGGCTACGTTTGGGCGCAGTACGGCGCCTACAAGGAAAGCGCCGCCTACGGTCTCGGTTACGGCACCCGCCGTGGCGAGAACGCCATCTCGACCGGCACCCGTTGGAACATCCACTTCGACGCCCGCACCAACACCGAGATGGGTCTCCTGCGCTCCTACATCGAGATCCAGCAGACCATCGGTTCGCAGCCCTGGGCCAACGGCTTCACCGGCACCAGCCAGGTCAGCCTCGAGAAGGCGTTCATCCAGTTCGCCGGCCTGACCGCCGGTCGCGCCACCTCGATGTTCGACTTCTACACCGGTGATCACCTGTCCTCGATCTTCGAGACGG
>CALMYM010000044.1 GCA_937873675.1 uncultured Alphaproteobacteria bacterium
CCCCGGC
Organism: uncultured Alphaproteobacteria bacterium; assembly: GCA_937873675.1. Lineage (GTDB taxonomy): Bacteria > Pseudomonadota > Alphaproteobacteria > Rhizobiales > Ancalomicrobiaceae > CALBKH01. Next base: position 8 of record CALMYM010000044.1, read on the forward strand.
GGCCGGGGGGGGGCCCAGGCCCCCGCCGGCGGGGGGGGGGGGGAGAAGAGGCGGGGGCGCCCGGGGGGGGGCAACACCCCCCGCCACTGGGGACCTCCCTTCGTCGAGGGCGCGGACGGCGAGGACCTCGGCGCCGCCTACTATCACGGCTGCAACCGGGGCAAGCGCTCGGTGGCGATCGACTTCGAGAAGCCGGAGGGCGCCGAGATCGTGCGCCGGCTGGTTTCGGAAGCCGACGTCGTCATCGAGAACTTCAAGGTCGGCGGGCTGAAGAAATACGGCCTCGACCACGAGACGCAGATGGCGGCGAACCCGCGCCTCGTCTGGTGCTCGATCACCGGCTTCGGCCAGACCGGCCCCTATGCGGGGCGCGCCGGCTACGACTTCATGATCCAGGGCATGGGCGGCTACATGGAGCTGACCGGATCGCCGGACGGCGAGCCGATGAAGGTCGGCGTCGCCGTCGCCGATCTCTTCACCGGGCTCCACGCCGTCATCGGCATCCAGGCGGCGCTGATGGCGCGCCAGACCACCGGCCGCGGCCAGCTCGTCGACATGAGCCTCCTCGACACGATGGTGGCGATGCTCGCCAACCAGGGCATGAACTACCTCGTTTCGGGCAAGGCGCCGAAGCGGATGGGCAACGCCCATCCCAACATCGTGCCCTATCAGGTGTTCCCGGTCGCCGACGGCCACATCATCATCGCCACCGGCAACGATCGCCAGTTCCGCGACACCTGCGCCATTCTCGGCATCGACGACATCGCCTTCGATCCGCGCTTCGTCCACAACGCCGCCCGCGTCGCCGACCGGGCCGAGCTGATCCCGCTGATGGAGGCGCGCACCCGCACCTTCCGCCGCGACGATCTCCTGGCGAAGTTGGAGGCGGCGCACGTGCCGGCCGGGCCGATCAACTCGGTCGCCGACGTCTTCGCCGACCCGCAGGTGGTGGCGCGCGGCATGCGGCTCGAACTGCCGTCGGAGCAGGCGGCGGGCGGCAGCGTCCCGGCGATCCGCAACCCGATCGTGCTCTCCGACACGCCGCTGACCTATCCCGCCGCGTCCCCCGGCCTCGGCGCCGACACCGACGCGGTGCTGACGGCGCTCGGCTACGATGCGGCCGAAGTGGAACGGCTCACCGCGGCGGGCGTCGTCGGACGGCGATGACGACGCGCGTCGCGCGGACTGTCAGACGTCGGCGAGCCGACGGAAGAGGCTGAACTGGAAGCGCTGTTCGCCACCGGACGGCGTCCGGTGGAGGTCGGCGACGGTCGCCAGACGTTCGAAGCCGGGGCCGAGCGTGCGCGCCAGACTGTCGCCGTCGTAGCGGACGATCGGCAGGCCGCTGCAGCGCTCCGGCCCGTCGAGGGCGAAGGTGGCGATGATGGCGACGACGCCCAAGCGCAACGCCGACCGGAACCGATCGACATAAGCCGCCCACTACGGCTACTCCGCGAGGAAATGGAACGCCGCCCGATCGTGCCACAGGTCGTAGGTGGCGGTCGGCGTCCAGGCGGTCGCGTCGGCGACGATCCAGTCGACGGCCGCGGCCCGGGTCCCGAGACGCGCACGCGAGCGGGCGAGCGCCGCCGCCGAGAGATCCAGCACGGCGATCGAGCCGAAGCCGCGATCGAGAAGCGCATCGACCAGTCGCGAGGCGCCGCCGCCGACGTCGATCACCGAGGCCGAGGCCGAGGGGTCGATGCCGGCCCATTCGATCAGCCGCAACGACGGCTCCGGGCTCGCCTGGAACCAGCTCACCTCGGTCTCGCCCCGGGTCGAGTGGACGCCCTCCCAGTGGGTGGGATCGGATCCTGCGCTCATCGGACCTCCTCGACGCCTGGGCGATGCTCACCACGGATCATCATCGCCCGAAACCGGGCGGTGGTCACGGGGACCGACCGCCTCCCCCCCCCCCCGTGCTTTCCGCTGCGCCCCGCGGATGTGGTGAGGAACGGCGTCTCGCGCCCGATCGTCGCTTGTTCCGCGCCCGTGGGCCGATAGGATGCGCCCCATGATCACCACGCTTCCCAATGGCGCTCATGCGCGTCCGATCGGGGCCGGCGACCACCTCTTCCTGGTCGACGGCTCGTCCTACATCTTCCGCGCCTACCACGCGCTGCCGCCGCTGACGCGCAAGGCGGACGGGCTGCCGGTCGGGGCGGTCTCCGGCTTCTGCAACATGCTCTATCGCCTCCTGAAGGAAGCGAAGAAGACGGGGGCCGGGGTCGAGCCGACCCATCTGGCGGTGATCTTCGACGCCTCGGGCGGCACCTTCCGCGACGAGATCTATCCCGCCTACAAGGCCCATCGTCCCGATCCGCCGGAGGATCTGCGGCCGCAGTTCGGCCTGATCCGCGAGGCGACGCGCGCCTTCAACGTCGCCTGCGTCGAGCAGAAGGGCTTCGAGGCCGACGACCTCATCGCCACCTACGCGACGCAGGCGCGGGCGGCGGGGGCCGACGTCACAATCGTCGCCTCGGACAAGGACCTGATGCAGTTGATCGGGCCGGGCGTCGTCATGCTCGACACGATGAAGGACAAGCGCATCGGCGAGCCGGAGGTCTTCGAGAAGTTCGGCGTGACGCCCGACAAGGTGGTCGACGTCCAGGCGCTCGCCGGCGACGCGGTCGACAACGTGCCGGGCGTGCCCGGCATCGGCATCAAGACGGCGGCCGGGTTGATCAACGAGTACGGCGACCTCGAGACGCTGCTCGCCCGGGCCGGCGAGATCAAGCAGCCGAAGCGGCGCGAATCGCTGATCGAGCATGCCGAGAAGGCGCGGATCTCGCTGCAGCTCGTCACGCTCGAGCGCGCCGTGCCGGTCGACACCCCGATCGAGGATCTCGCCGTGGCCTCGATCGACGGGGTACGGCTCGTCGCCTTCCTCAAGGCGATGGACTTCAACTCGCTGACCCGCCGGGTCGCCGAGGCGACCGGCGCGGTGGCGGAGGAGATCGCGCCGGCGACGGTGCCGTTCAGCCACTGGCCGCCGGCGTCGGTGGGGAGCGATCCGCAGAGCCCCCCCTCCCTGTCCCTCCCCCTCCAGGGGGGAGGGAACGACGATGGCGACGCCGTCTCATCCGCAGGACCGTACGACGGAGCAGGGGAAGCATCCCTCGCGTCCCCTCCCCCCGCGAGGGGGCCGGAAGGGGCGGGATCCCCGGCGCCGTCCGACAAGTCGCTCGTCGGTACGCCGGCCTCCCTCGCCGACGCCCGGGCGAACGCCGCTCACGCGCCGATCGACACCACGACTTACGAGACCGTCTCGACCCTCGACCGCCTCGACGCCTGGATCGGAGCAGCGCGCGAGGCGGGCGTCGTCGCCTTCGACACCGAGACGACGTCGCTCGACGCGCTCCAGGCGGAGCTGGTCGGCTTCTCTCTGGCGATTGAGCCGGGCAAGGCCTGTTACGTGCCGCTCGCCCATCGCTCGGGCGGCGGCGGGCTCTTCGACGACGGGCTCACGGAGGGCCAGATCCCGCTCGCGCAGGCGCTGGCGGCCTTGAAGCCGCTGCTCGCCGATCCGGCGGTGCGCAAGGTCGGGCAGAACCTCAAGTACGACGCGCTGGTGCTCTCCCAACACGGGCTCGCGATCGTCAATTTCGACGACACGATGCTGATGTCCTACGCCCTCGACGCCGGCCGCGGCGGCCACGGTATGGACGAGCTCTCCAAGAAATGGCTCGGCCACACGCCGATCGCCTACAAGGAGGTCGCCGGTTCGGGCAAATCGGCGGTGACCTTCGATCGGGTGGCGATCGACAAGGCGACCGCCTACGCGGCCGAGGATGCCGACGTGACGCTGCGCCTGTGGCGGCTTCTCGCCCCGCGTCTGGCGGCGGAGGGGATGACCACCGTCTACGAGACGCTGGAGCGGCCGCTGGTCGACGTCATCGTCGCCATGGAGCGGCGCGGCATCGCCATCGACCGGCAGATGCTGGCGCGGCTCTCCGGCGACTTCGCGCAAGTCATGGCGCGACTCGAAGCCGAGATCACCGAACTCGCCGGCGAGAGCTTCAACGTCGGCTCGCCGAAGCAGCTCGGCGACATCCTGTTCGGCAAGATGGGGCTGCCGGCGCCGAAGAAGACCGCCACCGGCGCCTGGGCGACCGGCGCCGACGTGCTCGAGGATCTGGCGGCGCAAGGCCACGAACTGCCGCGCAAAGTGCTCGACTGGCGGCAGGTGTCGAAGCTGAAGTCGACCTACACCGACGCCCTGCCCTCGTTCGAGAACCCGCGGACGAAGCGCGTCCACACCTCCTTCGCGCTCGCCGCGACCACCACCGGGCGGCTGTCGTCGTCCGAGCCCAACGTGCAGAACATTCCGGTCCGCACCGAGGAGGGCCGCAAGATCCGCCGCGCCTTCGTGGCGACGCCGGGCCACAAGCTGATCTCGGCCGACTACAGCCAGATCGAGCTGCGCGTGCTCGCCCACATCGCCGAGGTGCCTGCGCTGCGCCAAGCCTTCGCCGACGGCGTCGACATCCACGCGATGACCGCTTCGGAGATGTTCGGGGTGCCGGTCGCCGGCATGGATCCGGCGATCCGCCGACGGGCCAAGGCGATCAACTTCGGCATCATCTACGGCATCTCGGCCTTCGGGCTCGCGAACCAGCTCGGCATCGCCCGCGAGGAGGCCGGCGCCTACATCAAGAAGTACTTCGAGCGTTTCCCGGGCATCCGCGACTACATGGACTGGGCCAAGGGCGAGGCGAAATCGAAGGGCTTCGTCACCACCATCTTCGGCCGGCGGGCGCACTATCCCGGCATCGCCGACAAGAACGCGGCGGTGCGCGCCTTCAACGAGCGCGCGGCGATCAACGCGCCGATCCAGGGCTCGGCGGCGGATGTCATCCGGCGGGCGATGATCCGCATGGACGAGGCGCTGATGACGGCGAAACTCGACGCCCAGATGCTGCTCCAGGTGCACGACGAACTGATCTTCGAGGTGCCCGAGGGCCAGGTCGAGGCGACCATTCCGGTGGTCAAGCGGGTGATGGAAGGGGCGGCGGAACCGGCGGTGAAGCTGCGGGTGCCGTTGGTCGTCGACGCGCGGGCGGCGGCGAACTGGGACGAGGCGCACTGAGGGGCGATCACCGGCGCGGCGCGCCTCGGCCGACGAGAAGCGGGATGAGCGCGAAGGCGACCTGCGCGGTGAGGCCGAGCAGGCCACGCGGGGTCGCGAGCGCCGCGACATAGGCTCCGAGTGAGGTGCCGAGGGTGCTCGCCAGCGCCACTTCGGCCGTCTGCAACAGGACGAAGGCGAAGCCGCCCATGGCGAGGCAGGAGGCGGCGTCGGAGGGGACGGCAAAGCGGCGGACGAGCCGCGTCGCGGCGATCCAGGAGATCGCCAGCATGATCGGCACCTCGATCGCCACCGCGGCGAGACCGCCGAGCCGCGGCACGACGACGAGCTCGCGGATCGCGCCGAGGACGAAGCCGGCGGCGAAGGCGACGGCGAAATAGGCGAACGCCGCCTTCACCACCGCCCGCATCGGCTCATCCTCCCGGAGCTTCCCACCGCTTCCCAGCCGGCGACGACGCGTAGACCGTGCGCGATGGTTCGAGCGACTGTCTCGGCGGTCAAGCGCTTTGCCATGGGCG
>CALMYM010000045.1 GCA_937873675.1 uncultured Alphaproteobacteria bacterium
CGCCGAAGACGGCGGTGATGCCGGCGGACGCGGGAGTGGTGGCGGCGAGAATCGCGATGGGGGTGGCGATGGTGAGAGCGCTCGGTCTCATGGTCTGCCTCCGCGGTGTTCGATGCGGCGACCATGACTCGGCGAGCGTGAAGAAGATCGAAAGCTCACCCCTCTCGCCGGCCGCTTTCGGCGGCGAGGGTGAACGAGGGGTGAGCGGATCCTCGCGAAATATTCGGATCGTGACGGTGCGACGAAGCGCCGGCTCACGACCGGACACGGCGCGCCGCCGGCGTGCGCGACGGGGGCCGCGCCGGGCGGTTCTGGTCGCGGCGGGGCCGGGCGTCGGGCTCGCGGTGAGGGCGTCGCGGAAGGAGACGAGGCGGCGCTTCTGCTCGTCCCAAAGGGTGAGGCGGACGCAGGTGAAGCTGCGCAGGATGGTCAGGCCGCCGATGTCGCGCAGCTCGGGATGATCCTTCAGCACCTCGGAGAGGCGGTAGAAGGGGATGCGGCTGGCGAGATGGTGGACGTGGTGAATGCCGATGTCGGCGGTCAGCCAGCGCAGGCCCGGCGGCAGCCGGTAGTAGGACGATCCGTGCAGCGCCGCGTCCTGGAGGTTCCAGGTCTCGGCGTGATCCCACGAGGTCGTCTCGAACTGGTGCTGCACGTAGAACAGCCAGACCCCGACGGTGGCGGCGACCACCACCACCGGCAGGTGGACGATCAGGAAGGTGCCGAGGCCGAGGCCCCAGATCGCCAGACCGGCGAGCACGGCGATGCCGAGGTTGGTCGACTGGGTCGAGATCCACGGCATGATGCCGCGGGTCAGCTTACCGGTCGGGATGCGGTTCTGCAGCATGAAGACGAAGGACGGGCCGATGCCGAACAGCACCAGCGGGTGGCGATAGGCGCGGTAGACGAGCCGGCGCCAGGGCGACAGCGCCCGGTATTCCTCGACCGTCAGGGTGTCGATGTCGCCGACGCCGCGGCGATCGAGATTGCCGCAGGAGGGGTGGTGGATGGCGTGGCAGCGCCGCCAATGGTCGTAGGGCGTCAGGGTCAGGGCGCCGAGAACGCGGCCGAACCAGTCGTTGGCGCCCTTGGCGGAGAAGAAGGCGTAGTGGCCGCAGTCGTGCTGGAGCATGAAGACGCGCACCAGGAACAGGCCCGCCGGTACCAGCAGCAGGGCGTAGAGCCACCAGCGCTCGGTCTCGACGGCCCACACCAGGAGACCCCAGGCGAGGGCGAGCGGCAGGAAGGTGGCGGCGATCTCGGCGAGGCTGCGCGCGATGCGCGGCTCGCAGTAGCGGCGCAGCCGCTTGGCCCAACCACGATCTCCCGGCGATGCGACCGCTTCGGCGTTCATCGACGACATTCCTCCACACTCCGTTCTTCGTTCTTCATCGTTCCCAGGTCGGCCCGCGCCGGGAGGCCGGCGACGAATCCTCCGGGATGTCGGGCGCAGCGGGACGACGGATCTTTCAATGCCCTCGAGTGGGGCTCGCTGTCGACGTCTTTTCGTGGCGTCACCGCCGTTACTTCGGCGAAGATCGGCCGATCGACCCGGGCGCGACGACGGGTCCCACCGACGTCGCAACCGACGGATGCTCTCGCGACATCCTCACCTCACCTCACCTCACCTCACCTCGCCGCGCGCCGCGCCTGCAGTTCTTCCCACAGCCCGACGATGGGGTGGAAGGTGAAGGAGACGCGATGGCGGCCGGGCTCGAGCCGGACGGCGCGGAACAGCACGTCGGCGCGTTCGAGCTTCGCCGGCATGCCGTCGACCTCGACCCGCCACCAGCGATGCCAGACGTCGTTGAGCACCAGCCAGCCGGCTCGCTCGGCGTCGACGTCGACGTCGACGCGGGTGTTCTCGTAGAGGGTGATCGAGGCGCGACCGGGCGCGGCGCCTTCGCCGGCGGCGACCGGCCCGGAGGGCAGGGCGGCGGGCGCGAGCAGCACCTCGCGGCGCGGGTCGAAGCCCTCCGGCCAGACGCCCGAAGCGTTGATCGCGTCGAAGTCGGCGGGTCGCGCGCCGTCGACGAAGAGGACGCGGGGGAGCGCGCGCGGGTTCTCGTAGACGAAGGTCTCGGCGCGTCCCGGCGCCGGCGGGATGCCGGGGATGGCGGGGAAGCGGGCGATCTCGGTCAGGCGTCCCGGGCGGAGCTTCTTGTCCATCGTCTCGACCGGCGCACCGGTGACGATGAAGCGCAGGCCGAGCATGTCGACGAGGAGGCTGTCGTAGGAGGGCTCCAGCGCCGAGAACTCCTTCTGCTCGGGCAGGGCGGCGTGGTCGATGGCGCCGGTCGCCTTGGCGTAGAAGTCGAAGCGCAGCGGGTTGTAGCCGAGGGTGTTCTCGAGGCGGTGGACCATGCCGGCGTTGGGCCAGTGGAAGCCGACGCCGGCGAGCTCCACCCGGTCGCGCCGATCGGGGGCGCGGGTCTCGGCGACCTTCTTCTTCAGGAAGGGGATCACCGGATCGTGGGTGTCGGTCGCGAGCGCGTCGAAGGTGGCGGCGGGGGAGGCGGTCGATTCGTTGGGGCCGTTGTTCCAGGCGAGATCGGCGGGGGGGAAAGCGCCGCGGGGAAGGATCTCGGCCGGCGAGCCGGGGGTCGCCCCCGGGCGCACCCAATGGGGGCCGAAAGCGAGCGAGGCGACGGGACCCCGTCGCTCACGCGTCGCGCTCCGAGCGATCGA
>CALMYM010000046.1 GCA_937873675.1 uncultured Alphaproteobacteria bacterium
CGACTCGGTCGGCTCGATCAGCATCGCGCCGTGGACGACCAGCGGGAAGTACATGGTCATCGGGTGATAGCCCTCGTCGATCATCGCCTTGGCGAAATCGAGGGTGGTGACCCCGGTCCCTTCCAGGAAGCGATCGTCGAACAGCACCTCGTGCATCGACGGGTGATCGGGGAAGGCGACCGTCATCAGATCCGACAGGCAGGCGCGCAGGTAGTTGGCCGAGAGGACGGCATCCTCCGAGGCCTGCTTCAGCCCGTCCGAGCCGTGCGACAGCATGTAGGCATAGGCGCGGGTGAACATGCCCATCTGGCCGTGGAACGCCGTCAGCCGGCCGAAGGGCTGCTCGCCGGCGACGAGGCCGGTCTCGTCCTCGACCAGCACGGCGCGACCGTGCTCCATCCGCACGAAGGGATAGGGCGCGAAGGGCGCGAGGCGCTCGGAGAGCACCACCGGACCGGCGCCCGGACCACCGCCGCCGTGGGGGGTGGAGAAGGTCTTGTGCAGGTTGATGTGCATGGCGTCGATGCCGAGATCACCCGGCCGCACCTTACCGACGATGGCGTTGAAGTTCGCCCCGTCGCCGTAGAAGTAGCCGCCCGCCGCATGGATCGCGGCGGCGATCTCGGCGACCTCCGGTTCGAAGATGCCGCAGGTGTTGGGGTTGGTCAGCATGATGGCGCCGACGCGGTCGTCGATCGCCGCCACGACGTCGGCGACACCGACGGTGCCGTCGGGACGCGCCGGCACCGACTTCACCGCCATGCCGAGCAGCGCCGCGGTCGCCGGGTTGGTGCCGTGGGCGCTGTCGGGGACGAGCACCACCGGCTTGTCGGCGCCACGGGCGCGCAGCGCCGCCTTGATCGCCGCCATGCCGGCGAGCTCGCCGTGGGCGCCGGCCTTGGGGCTCATGGCGACGGCCTTCATGCCGGTCGCCTCGACCAGCCAGCGGCCGACTTCGGCGATCAGTTCGAGCGCGCCGGGCACCGTCGAGGTCGGCTGCAGCGGGTGGATGTCGGCGAAACCGGGGAGCCGCGCCATCTTCTCGTTGAGACGCGGGTTGTGCTTCATGGTGCAGGAGCCGAGCGGGTAGAGCCCGGCGTCGATCGCGTAGTTCTTGCGCGACAGACGGACGTAGTGGCGCACCGCCTCCGGCTCGGTGAGGCCGGGAAGCTTCGGCGCGGCCTTGCGGGCGAAGCCGCCGAGGCGAGACTTCGTCCCCTTCGGGGCGGGCAGATCGACGCCGGTCGTCTCGGCCCGGCCGATCTCGAAGATCAGCGCCTCTTCCAGATCGAGACCACGGTTGCCGGTGAAGGTCGGAGAAGCGGTCATCTCGGAAGTCTCCGGGCGAGTGGGGCGGCCCTTGTCGGCGAGCATCGGTCTGTCCTCCCTCAGAGCGCGGCGGAGATGTCGGCGACGAGCGCGGCACGGTCGTCGGCGGTGGTGGTCTCGGTGACGGCGACGATCAGCAGGTCGTCGAGGCCGGCGCCCGGCAGCAGTCGCGACACCGGCACACCGGCGAGGATGCCGTCGGCGGCGAGCTTCTCGACGAGGGGCGCGGCGGGCACGGGCAGGCGCACGGTGAACTCGTTGAAGAAGGTGTCGTTGAGCACCTCGACGCCGGGCAGGTTGGCCAGCGCTTCCGCCGTCTCGACCGCCGCCTCGTGGTTCAATGCCGCGAGCCGGGTCAGCCCCGCTTCGCCGAGCAACGTGGCGTGGATCGAGAAGGCGAGCGCGCAGAGGCCGGAGTTGGTGCAGATGTTGGACGTCGCCTTTTCGCGGCGGATGTGCTGCTCGCGGGTCGACAGCGTCAGGACGAAGCCGCGCTTGCCCTCGGCGTCGACCGTCTCGCCGCAGAGGCGACCCGGCATCTGGCGGACGTATTTCGAGCGGGTGGCGAAGAGCCCGACATAGGGGCCGCCGAAGCCGAGCGGATTGCCGAGGCTCTGGCCTTCGGCCACCACGATGTCGGCGCCCTGCGCCCCGGGCGGCTCGATCGCCCCGAGCGCCACCACTTCGGTGACCACCGCGACGAGGAGCGCGCCGACGGCGTGGGCCTTCTCGGCGATCGGGGCGAGATCGATCAGGTGGCCGAAGACGCTGGGCGATTGGACGACGACGCAGGAGGTCTCGGCGTCGATCGACGCGAGGATGTCCTCGGTGCCGGCCGGGTCGGGCGCGAGCGCGACGATCCGGTCCTCGGCGAGGTCGGAGAGGGTGGCGATGGTCGACGTGTAGTGCGGGTGGAGGCCGCCGGAGAGCACCGCTTTGCGCCGCTTGGTGATGCGGTGGGCCATCAGCACGGCTTCCGCCGCGCCGGTCGAGCCGTCGTACATCGAGGCGTTGGCGACCTCCATGCCGGTCAGTTCCGAGACCTGGGTCTGGAACTCGAAGAGGACCTGGAGAGTGCCCTGCGTGATCTCGGGCTGGTAGGGCGTGTAGGAGGTGAGGAACTCCGAGCGCTGGATCAGGTGATCGACGCTCGCCGGCACGTGATGGCGATAGGCACCGGCGCCGACGAAGAACGGCACGTTGCCGGCCACCGTGTTCTTGGCCGCCATGCGCGACATCGCCCGCTCGACCTCGATCTCCCCCTTCGCCTTCGGCAGGTCGAGGAGGCCGGTCAGT
>CALMYM010000047.1 GCA_937873675.1 uncultured Alphaproteobacteria bacterium
CGTCGAGACCCGTGCAGCTGTAGCTCAGTTGGTTAGAGCGTCGGATTGTGGCTCCGAAGGTCGGTGGTTCGAGTCCACCCAGCTGTACCACTCGATCTCCTTGAAATCGTTATAGTGATCGCCTCTGCCCTCGGCGTTCGCCGGGGCCGTCGTGGTGCCGTGCCGCCGACAGGTCACCGAGCCGATGCGTTTCGCGCCCGGCGGTTCCCGGGTCGAAGGCGGTCGCCGACCACGGCTTGGAACGCTTCGCGCGGTCGCGCGCGTTTCGTGTGCGACGAGGAGATTCGTCGGCGAGCCGTCGTCGGTCTCATCGAAGGTGAGCCGGACCCGAGATGGATCCGGTCGCGCTCACTTCGGTGAGCGGGCGGCGAATTGGCCGGTATAGGGCTTGGCGACAGGCTGCGCCCAGCCGCCGATCTTCGAGGTCGAAAGGCCGAGCCGCACCAGTCCCTCCGCCAGCGTGACCGCCGCCGCGACGCCGTCGACCACCGGCACGCCATGGGCACGCTCCAGCCGGCGTGCGAGGTCGGTCATACCGGCGCAACCGAGCACGATCGCCTCCGCCCGATCCTCGACGATCGCACGGGCGATCTCGGCCGAGATGCGATCGCAGGCATCCGACCCTTCCTCTTCCAGCGCGAGAACGGGAACCTCGGCGGCTCGCACCCGGGCGCAGCGCGAAGCGAGGCCGTAGCGCACGAGGTTCGCCTCGATGGTCGGAATCGATCGGGACAGGGTGGTGACCACCGAGAAGCGCTCGCCGAGGAGCGAAGCGACGTCGAAAGCGGCCTCGCCGATGCCGATCACCGGTTTCGGCGACAGGGCGCGGGCCGCGTCGAGGCCGGTGTCGTCGAAACAGGCGATCACATGCGCGTCCGCGCCGGCGGCGATCGCCGCTTCGATGCGACCGAGCATGCCCGGCACGGCGAAGGCGGCGTCGTAGGGACCTTCGATCGACACCGGGCCGTCGTCGGGCTGATCGGCGCGGATCGTGGTGCCCGGGGCGGCGACGGCGCGAGCGACCGCGGCGGCCTTGTCGGTCATCGAGGCGGTGGTGTTGGGATTGACGAGGTGGATCAGCATGTGTCGCCTCACACGCCACGGCCGGCGTCGGACCCGTGGCGGTCGCGGCGCGTGCCGATGGCGCGGATGGTGTAGAGCGCCAGGCCGATGACCAGGAAGGAGACCGCCGAGGTCACCGTGCCCAGCGCGTAGATGTCGGGCGTGGTGACGGTGGTGGTGAGCCCCTGGAGATCGAGCGGCAGGGTGTTGACCGAACCGATCGCCTGAGACGAGCGGGCGATCTCGTCCCACGACAGGGTGAAGCCGAAGAGGCCGATGCCGACGACCGACGGCAGGATGATCGGCAGCACGACGAAGCGGAAGGTCTGCCAGCGCGTCGCTCCGAGGTCGCGTGCCGCCTCCTCGTAGCGCGGGTCGAAGCGGTTGAAGATGGCGAACATGATCAACAGGCCGAAGGGCAGCGTCCAGGTGAGATGCGCCCCGAGGCCGGAGGTGAAGAGGCCCATGGCGGTGGTGTAGGTCGCCGCGATGTGGGTCCAGCCCCAGCGCTCGGCCAGGTGTTTCACCACCTCGTCGATCAGGCGGAATTCGAGGCCGATGCCGAGAGAGGTGACGATCGACGGCACGATCAACGAGGCGATGGCGACGTAGAACAGCACCGCCGAGCCGGGGAAGCGACGGCGGAAGGCGAGCCCGGCCAGCACGGAGATCACCACGGTGAGGATCATCACCACCAGGCCGAGCTTCAGCGACCGCAGGAAGGCCGCGCCGATGTCGACGATGCCGGTGCCCGACCACAATTTGGCGAACCAGGCGAGCGAGACGCCGTTCATCGGGAAGGTGAGGCCGCCGTCCGGTCCCTGGAAGGACAGGACGAAGATCGCGATCATCGGCCCGTAGAGAAAGAGCACGTAGGCCGCGAAGAAGGCGGCGAGGAGATAGAAGCTGCGCGGCCGACCCTCGTCCATGATCAGAGCTCCTTGCGTACGTCGACGAGCCGCGACAGCGCCGCGATGATGACCAGCGTCACGCCCAGGAGCACCACCGCGTTGGCGGCGGCGACCGGAAACTGCAACGCGTCGAGATGGGTCTGCACCACCTTGCCGGCCGAGGCGATCTGTTGGCCGCCCATGACGCCGACGGTGACGAAGTCGCCCATGACGATGGTGATGACGAAGATCGAGCCGATGACGATGCCCGGTTTGCACAACGGGATCACCACGTGGCGCAGGGTCTGCCACCCGGTCGCGCCGGCATCTCGCGCGGCTTCGATGAGCGCATGGTCGATGCGGATCATCGAGTTGAAGATCGGGATCACCATGAAGAAGGTGAAGAGGTGGACGAGCGCCAGCACCACCGAGAATTCCGAGAAGAGCAGCCATTCCACCGGCCGGTCGACCAACCCGACGCCGGTCAGGCCCTGATTGATCAGACCGTTGCGACCGAGCAGCGGGATCCAGGCGATCATGCGGATGACGTTCGACGTCCAGAACGGGATGGTGCAGACCAGCGACAGGGCGATCTGCCAGGTCTTCGATCGGACGTGGAAGGCGAGGAAATAGGCGACCGTGAAGCCGATGACGAGCGTCAGCACCCAGACCATCGCGGCGAGTTTCACCGTCTTGGTGTAGGTCTTGAACATGGTGCACATCTCGGGCAACCGGGTCAGGCAGCCCTCGAAGGTCTCGGTGTAGCCGCGACCGGAGAAGGTCGGGATCATCTCGTAGTCGTTGTAGTCCCAGAAGGAGACCATGACGACGAGGGCCAGCGGCACGATGAAGAAGAAGAAGAAGACCGCCGCCATCGGCGTCGCCTGAGCCCAGGCCGTCATGTGGCGAGTGAGGGTCGACGGGGTCATGGGTGCGGTCCTCGGTCTCGGGAGCCGTCGATCACGGACGGCGGCGCTCGACGGAGAGGCCGAGCCCCCCCCCTCTCTGTCTCTCCCCCTCGAGGGGGGAGAGGACCCTGTGGTGCCGCCCGTCGCAACGCTTCGACTGGCGCGAAACGATGGGCCGGATGGCGGACGGGCATCGCCTCCGCCGTTCCCTCCCCCCTGGAGGGGAGGGACAGGGAGGGGGGCTCGGCGCCCGCCGCCCACGACGAGCGGACGAACGCGATGTCCTCCCCGAGTTCACCTCACGAGGCGATGAACTCGTTCCACTTGCGGACCATGTAGTCGTTCTCGTCCATGACGGCGTTCCAGCAGGCGACGTTGCCCATGCGGTCGTCGTAGGAGCCGCCGTCACGCACCGCGCCGGCCTTCTCGAGCAGGGCGCCGGTGGGGGACTTGATGTCCTTCTCGGCCGGCTTGCCCTCCATCCAATAGGCCCATTCGTAGGCCTCCATGTTGGCCTTGGCGGTCGAGAGGACGGCCGAGTAGTAGCCCTGGCGGTTGAGATAGGCGCCGGCCCAGCCCGACAGGAACCAGTTGACGAACTCGTAGGCCCACTCGCTCTTGGCGCCGGAGACCGCCTTCGACACGCAGAAGCCCGAGGCCCAGGAGCGATAGCCTTCCTTCAGCGGCTGGAAGATGCAGGGGATGCCCATCGAGCGGACCTTGGTCACCGCCGGGGACCACATCGACTGGATCACCGTCTCGCCCGAGGCCATCAGGTTGACCGACTCGTTGAAGTCCTTCCAGAAGGCGCGGAACTGACCGGCCTTCTTGGCCTCGGTCAGGATCTTCATGGTGAGATCGATCTCGGCGCGGGTCATGTTGCCCTTGTCGGCATACTTGTACTGGCCGGTCGCCTCGACGACCATCGCCGCGTCCATGATGCCGATCGACGGGATGTTGAGGATCGAGGCCTTGCCCTTGAACTCGGGGTTGAGCAGCTCGGCCCACGACGAGATCGGACGCTTGATCAGGTCGGGGCGAGTGCCGAGCGTGTCGGCGTTGTAGACCGTCGGGATCAGGGTGACGAAGTCGGTCGGGGTCTTCGAGAAGGTCTTCGAGTCCTTGCCTTCGAGATAGAGCACCTTCCAAGGCGCGGTGCCCTGATCGCCGATCTTCTTACCGTTGGGGAGCTGACCCTTGGTGAAGACCGGGGTGATGTTGTCGAATTCCTTGATCTTCTTGGCGTCGAGCGGAAGGATGTTGCCCGACGGCACCAGCTTCTTCAGGCTGAAATACTCGGTGTCGAGCACGTCGAAGGAGTTGGGCTGGGTGATCACGCGCTTCGACACGTCGTCGGTGGTGGCGGTGATGTACTCGAGCTTGATGCCGGTGTCCTCGAAGCACTTCTTGGCGATGTCGTCGCCCTCGTTGACCGCGGTGCCGAGGTAGCGCAGCACCTTCGGCTCGGCCGACTTCACATAGGGAAAGCCGGTGATCGCGCCGGAGCCGGCGGCGACGCCGGCGACGCTCGCCGCGCCCTTGAGCAAGGTGCGGCGGCTGAGGCCCGTGGACTTGTTGGTCTCGTCGGTCATGCTGGTGGTCTCCCTCGAAGCGGCCCACCGGAAGCGGGGGCGTAAGTGGACGTCAGGTGACGGGGTGGGCCTCGGCTTCGTCCCAGTCGAGCGAGACGACCGAGCCGATGGCGAAGGGATCGCGATCGAAGTCGCGTTCCGGAACGAGAGCGAAGTATTCGTCGCCTCCGGCGGTCTTCAGACCGACCTGGACGTGCGTGCCCTGATATTCGGCGGAGGTGACGAAGGCCGGCCGCGGCCGGTCGCCGTGGACGAGGCGGGTGCGGTCGCAGCGCACCGCGACCCGGCCCGAGGCCGTCACCACGATGTTGTGGCCACCCATGAAGCGGGCGACGAATTCGGTGCGCGGGGTGTTGAAGACGTCGCGCGGCGTGCCCTGCTGCTCGATCCGGCCACCGCTCATCAGCACCACGAGGTCGGCGAGAGCCATCGCCTCTTCCTGACCGTGGGTGACGTGGATGAACGAGATGCCGAGTTCGCGCTGCAGACGCTTCAGTTCGGCGCGCATCTTCACCCGGAGGAAGGGATCGAGCGCCGACAGCGGTTCGTCGAGCAGCAGGATCTGCGGCTCGGTGACCAGGGCGCGGGCGAGTGCGACGCGCTGCTGCTGGCCGCCGGAGAGCTGCGACGGCAGCCGCTCGGCGTAGGGGCTCATGGCGACGAGATCGAGCAGTTCCATCGCCCGTTTGCGCCGCGCCGTCTTTTCGACGCCGCGCATGTGGAGGGCGAAGGCGACGTTGTCGACCACGTCGAGATGCGGAAAGAGCGCGTAGGACTGGAACATCATCGCGGTGCCGCGGCGCGACGGCTCCAGCGTGGTGATGTTGTGGGCGCCGAGCACGATGTCGCCGTCGCTCGCCGTCTCGTGGCCGGCGATCATCCGGAGCGTCGTCGTCTTGCCGCAGCCCGAGGGTCCGAGCAGGCAACAATAGGTCCCGGCGGGGATCTTCAGGTCGATGCTCTCGACCGCCACGACCGGTCCGTAGCGTTTCACGACACCGGCGAGTTCCAGAGCGGCGGGTTCGGCCATCGACGATCGCTTTCGTTCGGGGTGGTCGGGACCTTTCGGTCGGTGCGCCCTCGCTGCGGCACCCGGTCGAAGAGGTCAGCAATCGCCGTGCCAGTCCCTCCGGTTGTGAG
Source organism: uncultured Alphaproteobacteria bacterium (assembly GCA_937873675.1). Taxonomy (GTDB): domain Bacteria; phylum Pseudomonadota; class Alphaproteobacteria; order Rhizobiales; family Ancalomicrobiaceae; genus CALBKH01. The sequence continues at coordinate 5,593 of CALMYM010000047.1, forward strand.
GTCGTTCCAAAAAACCTAGTGATCGCAATGAATTAGCCGTGCGCGGCAGAAGTGACGCAAATCTGCGCCGTGCTTGCGCGTGCTCGAGAATGCGTCATGTCGCACACGATTTCACATCTTTTCGTATACGATTTCGACGTGGTGGCGCCGTTGCGAAGGAGTAGTATGACTTCGTCCCGTCGCTATCGGATGCGTCGCGCGGTGGGAGAGGACCATGGGCATTCCACATTCGACGACCACGGATTTCACCCGGACGGCACCGTCCGCCGCCGCAGGCTCGCCCCGCGCCGACGTCATTCGGCGCGCCCTGGTCACCGCCATCCTCGAACATCGGCTCGACCCCGGGACCAAGCTCGGCGAGGACGAGATCGGATCGCTCTACGGCGTCTCCCGCACCATCGTTCGCGGCGTTCTCCAGTCGCTCGCCCACGAGGGACTGGTGGTGATCGAGAAGAACCGCGGCGCGTTCGTCGCCCAACCGTCGGTCGCGGAGGCGCGCGAGGTGTTCGAAGCGCGCCGGCTGATCGAATCGGCCACCACCCGACTCGCCGCCGACCGCCGCGATGCGGCCGCGATCGCCCGTCTGCGCACCCACCTCGCCGCCGAGGCGCGCGCCGCCGCCGACGGCGACGAGCCGACCGCGATCCGGCTCTCCGGCGAATTCCACATCGAGCTCGCCCGCATCGCCGGGCACCGCACCTACGAGACGTTCCTCGCCGAACTGGTGGCGCGGTCGTCGCTGATCATCCTGCTCTACCGTCGCCGCGCCCCGGGGTGCGGTCCGGAGGATCACATGCGGCTGGTCGACGCCGTCGAGGCCGGTCGCGCCGACGAGGCGGTGGACCTGATGGACCATCACCTCGCCGAGATCCTGGAGGGGCTCGACCTCGTCGACCGCACCGCTCCACCGCGGCCGCTCGCGGCGATCCTCGGGGTCTGAGGGGACGCGACACGGATCGGACGCGGGCGGGCGCGATCGTCGCAGCGCCTCCCCCCCCGAACCCGAAAGGGCGATCGGCCCGCGGGAGACCCGGCATGCCCGAGACCGCGGCCCCCGTCCGCCACGTCGACGTCGACCGCCTGCTGAAATCGGACGGCGAGGTGGGTGGTCCGGTGCGGCTGACGGTGCGGGACGGGCGGATCGCCGAGGTGACGGAGATACCGGCTCCGGGGAACGGGCTCCTGGCGATTCCGGCCTTCACCAATGCCCACGACCACGGTCGGGGACTGCGGACCCTGGCCTTCGGGGCGGTCGACGACCCGCTCGAGTCGGGGCTGCCGAGCGTCGGGCGCGAGCCGCGCCTACCGGCCTTCGAGCGGGCCGCCGTCGCCTTCGCCCGCATGGCCGAGACCGGCATCGCCGCGACCATGCATGTGCACGGTTTTCAGGCACGCTCCCTGGCCGATGCCGTCGACGAAGCCGCCCAGGTCGCTCGCGCCGCCGCCGCCGTCGGCATTCGCGTCGCCTTCGCCCCGGCGTTCCGCGACCGCAATCCGTTCTCCTACGGCAACGAGGCGGCGTTTCTCGCCGCGGCCGACCCGGCGCTGCGTGCGGCGCTGCTCGCCCCCCCACCCGGCCCGTGGCGGCCCGACATCGACGACTACCTCGCCTTCGTCGAGACCGTCGCGACCTTCGAAGGCCCGTATTTCTCGGTGCAATATTGTCCGGCCGGACCGCAGTGGGTGCACGAGACCTCGCTCGCGGCGATGGCCCGAGCCTCGGCCCGCTCCGGCCGCCGCATCCACATGCACCTCCTGGAAACGCGTCCCCAGCGCGAATGGGCGGATTTCGCTCACCCCGAGGGGCTCCTCGGCCTGCTCGACCGGATCGGGTTCCTGTCGCCGCGGCTCTCCGTCGCCCACGGCGTCCATCTGCGGGACGACGAGATCGACCTGTTGGCGGCGCGCGGTGTGATCGTCTCGGTCAACACCTCGTCGAACCTCCGGCTGCGCTCGGGTATCGCGCCGGTCGCGGGTTTCGTCGAGCGAGGCCTGACGTTCGGCTTCGGGCTCGACGGCCTGCCGATCGACGACGACGACGACATGTTGCGCGAGATCCGCCTCGTCCATCTCCTGCACCAGGGGTTCGGCTTCGACGCCGCCGTGCCGCCGGCCCGGCTGTTGCGGGCGGCGATGCGCGACGGACGATCGGCGGTCCTCGGTCGCGACGACGGTCCGCCGCCGCTCACCCCGGGCGCGATCGCCGACGTGGCGATCCTCGACCTCGCGGCGATGACCCGCGATCAGGTCGACTCGGCGGTCGATCCGCTGACCGTCCTCCTGACCCGGGCGACGCGGCGCCATCTCGTCGGCCTCCTCGTCGGCGGGGCGGTGGTGGTCGAGAACGGCCGGCTCGTGACCGTCGATCGCGCGGCGCTGGAGACCAGGCTCCTCGATGCGGCGCGGTGCGCATGGCGCGCGGCGCCTCCCGACGACGAGCACATGCGTCGGCTGCGGACCACGGTGCGCCGGTTCTACGGCTGCGGCTGCCATGCCGGCGGCTTCGTCGCGGAGGAGTGAGCGGCGATGCGGCGAGACGATCGCGTGGCCCGGCTCGCCCTCCACGACGAAGCGGCGGCGATCGAGGGGAGGGCGGTTCATGGCTGACGCGGACGCCGCCGGAGTTCGGGACGCCATCGCCCGCGGCGGCATGGTGACGAGCCCCTGGGATCGCGCCAGCTCGGCCGGCGCCGCGGTGCTCGCCCGCGGCGGCAACGCGATCGAGGCGGCGATCGCCATCGGCGCGGTCCTCGCCGTCGGCTACCCGCATTTCTGCGGCCTCGGTGGCGATGCGGTGTGGATCGTGGCGGATCGGCAGGGGCGCCGCCGGGTGTTCTCGGCGATCGGGCAGGCGACCTCGGGGACGATCGCCGAAGGGCCGATCCCGATTCGCGGCGGTGGCGCGGCGATCACCGGCGCCGCACTGGTCGCCGGTTGGGGTCACGCACTCGACTGGTCGGCACGCCACTGGGGCGGTCGAGAGAGCCTCGGCGATCTCCTCGCGCCGGCGATCGAGATCGCCGAGGCCGGCTTTCCGCTCACCGCGTCGCAGGTGTTCTGGCGGGACTTCCGCGCCGGCGAGACGTCGAACTGGCCGGGGTTCGACGCGCTCTTCGGTGCCCCCCTCGTCGAGGGCGACCACTTTCGCCAACCGCAGCTCGCCGAGACGCTGCGGACGATCGCTCGTGACGGTCCGCGCGCCTTCTACGAGGGGGAGCTCGCGGCGCGTATCGTCGCCGGGCTCGCGGCGGCGGGCTCGCCGCTCGGTCTCGACGATCTCGCCGCGACCCGCGTCCGCGAGGAAGACCCGCTCCGCCTCGCCTATCGCGGCCTCGACCTCCTCGCGCCGCCGCCGCCGACGCAGGGGCTGACGACGCTCGGCATCATGGGGATCCTCGCGCATCTTCCGATGGGTGGCTTCGCCGAGAGCGGTGCCGATTTCTTCCACGCCTGCGTCGAGGCGGTGAAGGCGGCCTTCGACGACCGCCGCGGCCTCGCCGACCCCGACTTCGCCGACATCGACACCGAGCGCCTGCTCGATCCGACGCGGCTCGCCGCGCATGCCGCGGCGATCGATCGGGACCGGGCGCGGCCCTGGGGCGATCCGTTCCGCACCGGCGACACCGTGTTCCTGGGCGCGGCGGACGCGAGCGGCGGCGCCGTGTCGGTGCTGCAGAGCCTCTATTTCGATTGGGGCGCCGGTGTCGTCGCCGGTGACACCGGCATCCTCTGGCAGAACCGCGGCGCCGCCTTCGGCCGCGCTCCCGACGATCCCAACCGCTTCGAGCCGGCCAAGCGGCCGTTCTACACCCTGAACCCCGGTCTGGCGCTCGCCGACGGCCGCCCGCATCTCGTCTACGGGACGCAAGGCGCCGATGGCCAGCCGCAGACCCTCGCCGTGTTGCTGTCACGACTGATCGATCACGGGCTCGATCCGGCCGAGGCGTTGCGCCGGCCGCGGTTCCTCCTCGGGCGGACCTTCTCCGACGGCCGCGACACGCTGAAGATCGAGGCGGACGCCGGAGACGAGGTTCTCGGCGAGCTGGCGCGCCGTGGCCACGAACTGTCGCCGCTGCCGCCGCAGAGCCCGCTCGCCGGACAGGCCGGAGTCATCCGCATCGCCGCCGACGGCACCATGACCGGCGCCCACGATCCGCGCAGCGACGGACGGGCGATCGGCGTCGAACCGCGGGAGGGGACGCCATGAAGGCCGATACGCTGTTGCGCAACCTCCGTGTCACCGGTCGCGACGAGGTGGTCGACATCGCGCTTTCCGACGGGCGGATCGCGGCGATGGCGCCCGGTCTCGTGTGCGAAGCGGTGCAGGAGGAGGATTTCGCCGGCGCCTTCGCCTTCCCGGGCTTCGTCGAGACCCACATCCATCTCGACAAGGCCTGCATCCTCGGCCGCTGCCGGATCTGCGAGGGCACGCTCGCCGAAGCGGTCGCCGAGACGACGCGGGCCAAGGCCGGCTTCACCGTCGACGACGTCCACACCCGCGCCACGGCGGTGGTCGAGAAGGCGGTCCTCGCCGGCACCACGGCGATGCGCACCTTCGTCGAGGTCGATCCGCGCGTCGATCTGCGGTCGCTCGAGGCGATCCTCGCGGTGCGCGAGGCCCATGCCGATCAGCTCGACCTCCAGATCTGCGCCTTCGCCCAGGAGGGGACGACGCAGGAACCCGCGACCGAACGCCTGCTCGAGGCGGCGCTCGCCGCCGGCGCCGATCTCGTCGGTGGCTGCCCCTACACCGATCGCGATCCGGCGGGCCACATCTCCCGGCTGTTCGACATCGCGACGGCCCACGATGTCGACCTCGACTTCCACATCGACTTCGACCTCGATCCGACGTGGAACCATCTCGATCTGGTGATCCGCGAAACCGAACGCCGCGGTCGTCACGGGCGCGTCAGCGTCGGCCACGTCACCAAGCTGGCGATGATGGCCCCGGCGGAGGTCGACGCCGTCGCCGGCCGGCTCGCCGCGGTGGGGATCGCCCTCACGGTGCTGCCGGCGACGGATCTCTTCCTCACCGCTCGCGACGTGGCCGCCGGTCGGCCGCGCGGCGTCGCGCCCGCCCATCGGCTCGCGGCGGCCGGGGTGACGACGACGGTCGCCACCAACAACGTCCTGAACCCGTTCACCCCGTTCGGCGACGTCTCGCTGGTGCGGATGGCCAATCTCTTCGCCAATGTCGCGCAGATCGCTTCCGACGATGAGATCTCGGGCGTCTTCGACATGGTCGGTGCCGCGGCGGCACGGCTCATGGGCCGGCGCTACGGGCTCGAGGTCGGAGCGCCGGCCGACGTGGTGGTCCTCGATGCGCCGGATGCGGTGTCGGCGGTTCGCGAGATCGCTCCGACTCTCGCCGGCTGGAAACGCGGAGTGAAGACCTTCGTCCGACCGAAGGCGACGCTCCTCGCCGGCCCGCGACGGTCGTCGTGATCGACGGTCTCGTCGTGAGTGGGGCCGGTGCGCCGATACGACCTCTGGTCGGCATCGGGTTGGTGCGAATCGCATTTCGTCATCGACCGGTCGGGCCGGCGCATCCATCGTTGCCCCCGCCCGTGGACCCGCAAGGAGATCGAACGCTACCGGGCGGGCAAGACCTGAGCGGTGCGAAGCCACCCGCGTCGTGAGCGGCGAGGGCGCGCGCCGAGCCGATCCCGGTGTCGCCGGCGGTCAGCCGCGCGAGGCGCGGAAGCGGGCGTCGGCGGTGTGGAAGTCGGCGTAACCGTGGGCGCGGTGGACGACGGCATGGTCGGGGGAGACCTCGCCGAGAGGGGCGAGCGTCCAGTCCCAGTCGTCGTCGGCGGGCGGCAGTTTCACGCCTTCGAGCAGGTCGTAGCGGTCGAGGATCTCGCCGTTCGGCCCGACCTCGAGGCCTTCGGAATCGGTCAGCAGGCAGACGCGGGCGGAGAAGCGACGCAGCGCGTCGAGGTGGCCCTCGACGATACGGCGGCCGAGATCGGGGTAGCGGATGTGGGCGAGCCCGTGACGGCGACGTGCCCGTTCGATGGGTTGCAGCGGCAACTGACTGAGACAGTTGGCCGAGATCACCATGTCGACGGTGGCGTCGGCGCGGAAGCGGCCGAGCGGGTCGGCGATGCCGGTGGCACGGTCGAGGAGCAGGTCGGTGGTGCCGGTGATGTCGAGATCGACGAGCCTGACGTTCGGGAAACGCCGCGCCGCGAGGCGGATCGGCCAGAGATGGACGACGTCGACGAGGACGACCTTTTCGAAGACTTCGGCGAGGCGCGGCAGCGAGACGTCGCGCATGAGCCCCGAACCGAGCACGACACAGGTGCGCCGTTCCGCGAGGCCGGCGATGGCGCGCTCGACGATCGCGTGAGTATGAGTCTCGTGGGCCGACCAGTCGGTGCGGCAACGCCGGGCGCGGGACCACAGCGACACGGCGGCGGCGAGATGGCCGGTGCGCCGCGCATCGAGGGTGGCGGGCGTGACGAGCCAAGCGAGCACTTCGGCGAGCATGGGGCGTGGCCCTCCGGCGAATCGATGCTCCGAGCCTAATCGATCGCGCCGCCTTCCAGGCGACGAAGACGCACCCCATGTGTTAAGGGCGTGAAGGAGACCCGGTGCGACAGGCGCGCCGACGCAGGGACCAGGTGGGGAGCGGATGAGCGCAGGCGACGAGAACGGCGGCGTCACGGCGTCCGAGACGACGGGCGCGAAGCCGCCGGTGCGGGGTCACGACTGGCGCAAGCTGGTGTTGGAACTCGGGCCGCTCGGCATCTTCTTCGCGGTCAACGCGGTCTTCGGCAAGACGCACGGGCTCTATCCGGCGACGGCGGCGCTGATGGTGGCGACGGTGGCGGCGCTGGTGGTGTCGCGGCGGCTGATGCACCGGCTGCCGATCATGCCGCTGGTGTCGGGCGTGGTGGTGCTGGTGTTCGGCTCGCTGACGCTGATCCTGCAGGACGAGCTCTTCATCAAACTGAAGCCGACCATCGTCAATTCGCTGTTCGGCACGGCGCTGATCGGCGGCCTCGCCTTCGGCAAGCCGCTGCTCGGGGTGGTCTTCGATTCGGTCTTCGATCTCGACGACGAGGGCTGGCGCAAGCTGACGCTGCGCTGGGGCCTGTTCTTCTTCGTGCTCGCCGCCCTCAACGAGGTGGTCTGGCGCAACTTCCCGACCGACACCTGGGTGACGTTCAAGGTGTTCGGCATCATGCCGATCACCTTCCTCTTCGCCCTCGCCCAGGTGCCGCTGATCCAGCGCCACGCCATCGAGACCGACGACGGAGAGACGGACGCCTGAAGCCTCAGTTGCGCGACAGCGCCAGACGCAGGGCGAAGGCGCCGAAGAGGCCGGCGGTGGCGACGTCGAGGCCGCGGCGCAGGCGGGCCGAGCGGGCGAAGGCGCCGGAGACGCGCTCGGCGCCGAGGATCAAGAGGACGCAGATCGGCAAGCCGATGACGCCGTAGAGGCCGCCGAGCACGGCGAGCTTCGTCGTCGCGTGCGGATCGGAAGCGGCGACGAACTGCGGCAGGAAGGTCACGAAGAACAGCACGATCTTCGGATTGAGGATGTTGACGCCGAGGCCGACGAGGAAGGCGCGGCCGAGCGACATGGTCTCGGCGGCTCCGCGAACCTCGAAGGCCGAGCCGTGGCGCAGGGTCTCGATCGCGAGGTAGACGAGATAGGCGGCGCCCGCCCATTTCAGCACGGCATAGGCCATCGGCGAGGCGGCGATGAGCGCCGAGAGGCCGAGGGCGGCGAAAGCGGTGTGGACGTAGAGGCCGGCGGTGGTGCCGAGCAGCGCCGCGAGGCCGGGGCCGCGACCCGAGGCCAGCGTACGGCCGAGGAACAGCGCCATGTCGGGGCCGGGGGTCAGGACGAGGACGATCACCGCCGCGCCATAGGCGGCGACGGTCGCAAGATCGGGTAGGCGGTCGGCGAGGTCGACGAACAAGAGCGGTCCTCCGATCGATCGGCGGCGCCGCCTGTCGGCGACGCCCGGGCGGGGCGCCGGCGGCGCATGTCGCCGGCGGGCTTTCGCCGCATCGCCGCCGAGGTTACATGTCGGGACATGGAACGAGGAGAGCGAATGACGGACGTCAGCCGTGCGGGTGAGATCGCCGCGACGCTGCGCGCGCGCTTCGGCCGCGCCGTGGCGGCGATCGGCGCGCGGCCGGGGGCGAGCGTGGGGGCGGCGACGGTGGCCGTCTCGATCGTGGCGCTCGCCTTTCCCGGTCTCGACATCGCGGTGGCGTCGCTCTTCCATCACGGCGCCGACGGCTTTCCCGCCGATCGCAACGGCTTCCTCCTCGACGTGCGCCACGCCGGCATGGGGGTGACGCGGATCGTCGTCGTCGCTCTCGTCCTCGCCTTCCTCGGCAAGCTCTTCGTGCCGATGCTGATGCGGGCGGTGTCGTCGCGCAAACTCATGTTCCTCGCCGCCTCGATGGCGCTCGGGCCGGGCATCCTGGTCAATTCGATCCTCAAGGAATTCTGGGGGCGGCCGCGGCCGCGGCAGATCACCGAGTTCGGTGGGCCGATGGAGTTCTTCCCGGCCTGGGTGCCGGGCGGGGCGTGCGAGACCAACTGCTCGTTCCCGTCGGGCGAGGCGTCGAGCGCGATGTGGCTGATCGCCCTGGTCTTCGTCGTGCCGGAGCGGTGGCGGAAGGCCACGACGATCGCCGTCCTCGCCTGGGCGCTCACCATCTCGGTCAACCGCATGGCCTTCGGCGCCCACTTCCTTTCCGACGTGGTGATCGGCTGGGGACTGGTGGCGACGATCGTCCTCGCCTGCCGCTGGGCCTTCCTCGACAGGGTCGGACCGATGACCGAAGGTCGCATCGACGACGGACTGGCGGGGGGGGGCGGACGACCCCCCCGCCCCCCCCCCCCGCCGGCGGCGGCCGGCCCCGGCCCGCGCGGGCCCCCCCCGCCGGCCGGCGGCGTGGTTCCGGGCGCGGTGAGGACCGCCGCGACGGAAGTGTGCCTTTCCGACGCTTGACTTCCCCTCTCTTTTCAGGCTTTTCGATCGCGAACCCGGAGCACGGGTTTCGCAACTGTTCGGGAACACGCGTCACCATGGCCTTCGTCACCTCGACGAAAACGAAAACGACCATGACGACGGCGACCACGGTCGCCGGCTGACGCAGGCTCTCGACCTCCCGCATGCTCTCTCCCGGCGGGTGACGGGAGCAGCGGAGGACCGAACGGTTCCCTTCTTCGACCCCTCGAAAAAGCGATCCCCAGGTCCTCTTCCAAACGGGAGAGACGCACGATCAGGCGAGGGATTTTTCGAGATGGGTTACAAGGTCGCAATCGTCGGAGCCACCGGCAACGTCGGTCGGGAGATGCTCGACATCCTGGCGGAGCGCGGATTTCCGGTGTCGGAAGTCGTGCCGCTCGCCTCGAGCCGCTCGCTCGGCACGGAAGTGTCCTTCGGCGACAAGACGCTGAAGACCAAGGTTCTCGACAACTACGACTTCTCCGACACCGACATCTGCCTGATGTCGGCGGGCGGCTCGGTGTCGA
>CALMYM010000048.1 GCA_937873675.1 uncultured Alphaproteobacteria bacterium
GAAGGTAAGCGTCGTCGGAGCCCCACCTTCCGCGGGGCGGCTTGAAGTCGGAGTGTCGAGGCCCATGGAGGGCTTCGACACATGTCGATTTCAGAGCATAAGCACATGTCCAGCGATGAGCCGGCGCGGGTCCAGCGGTTCGAGGTGTTCACCGGTGTGGGCCGCCGCCGTGCCTGGAGCCCGGAAGAGAAGGCGGCGATCGTCGCGGAGAGTCTGCTGGACGGTGAGACGGTGTGTGGCGTGGCACGCCGGCATGGTTTGACGCCGCAGCAACTGTTCACGTGGCGTCGGCAGGCGCGGGTCACGAACGACGACGATGGACTTGCGGACGGACCGGCATTCCTGCCGGCCGTCGTGGTGGCGGAACCTCCTGTGGTGGAAGGAACGGAGCCGGTCCGCCGGCGCGGGCGACCGAGGGGGCGCAAGGCGTCAGGCGTGATCGAGGTCGAGATCGGCGGTGCGACGGTGAGGGTCGGTCGCGGCGCCGAAGCGAAGGCGGTGACGGCGATCCTCTTGGCCCTGAAGGTCCAGCCGTGATCGGCCCGACCGGTTCGGTTCGGGTGATGGTCGCGGTGAAGCCGGTCGACTTCCGCAAGGGAGCGGACGGCTTGGCCGCTCTGGTGAGGGACGAGATCCGCGCCGATCCGTTCGACGGCGCCATCTACGTGTTCCGGGCGAAGCGGGCCGATCGGGTAAAACTGATCTGGTGGGACGGCACGGGCGTGTGCCTCTACGCCAAGCGTTTCGAGGACGGCAAGTTCCAGTGGCCGGCCCCACGCGGCGGGGCGATCCGGCTGACGCCGGCGCAGCTGTCGGCTCTCTTGGAGGGGCTCGATTGGCGTCGCGTTCATGACGCCCGATCGGTGCGGACACCGCTCGCGCCGAGTTGATCGCCTGGGAGTCCAAGAGCGCGCAATCGGCTCGCAACCGATTGACGAATATGATTGAATCACGGTCATGACGACCGATGTTCCGGCTCTTCCCGACGATCCCGAGACGCTGAAGGCGATGCTGCTGGCCGAGCGGGCTCGCTCGGAACGCCTGGCGCAGATCATCAAGGAGCTGCAGCGCCATCGCTTCGGCCGCCGCGCCGAGAGCCTCCCGGAAGACCAGTTGCTGTTGGCGCTCGAGGAGGTCGAGCAGGCGCTCTCCGAGGCCGAGGTGATCGCCGACGCGGAGGTCGGCTCGAGCGGCACGGCGAAGAAGGAAACCAAGCGTCGCGTGAACCGCGGCGCGCTGCCCGAGCATCTGCCGCGGGTCGAGATGATCGTCGACGTCGAGGACAAGACCTGCCGCTGCTGTGGCGGTGCTCTCCATCCGATCGGTGAAGACAGGGCGGAACGGCTCGACGTGACCCCGGCGCAGTTCCGCGTGCTGGTGGTTCGGCGACCGAAGTACGCCTGCCGCGCCTGCGAGGAGGTGGTGGTTCAGGCGCCGGCACCGGCCCGAGTGATCGAAGGTGGTCTTCCGACCGAGGCGACCGTCGCCCATGTGCTGGTCGGCAAGTATGCCGATCACCTGCCGCTCTATCGGCAAGCCCAGATCTATGCCCGTCAGGGCATCCAGCTGGATCGCTCGACGCTCGCCGATTGGGTCGGGCGCGCCGCTTGGTTGCTCAGGCCGATCCGTGACCGCCTGTTCGAGGCCTTGAAGACGTCGGAGAAGCTCTTCGCCGACGAGACGACGGCTCCGGTGCTCGATCCGGGACGCGGGACGACGAAGACGGGGCAGCTGTGGGCCTATGCCCGGGACGACCGACCATGGGGCGGTGAGGCGCCACCGGGCGTGGTCTACGTCTATGCTCCCGACCGCAAGGCCGAGAGACCGATGGCCCACCTCGGCGGCTTCCGAGGTATCCTGCAGGTCGACGGCTATGCGGGCTATCGACCGCTCGCCGAGAAGGGGGCCGTCCGGTTGGCACTGTGCTGGGCGCACGTCCGCAGGAAGTTCTACGAGTTGGCCGCCGCCGGCAACGCGCCGATCGCTGACGAGGCGCTGAGGCGGATCGCCGAGATCTACCACGTCGAAACGTCGATCCGCGGCGAGCCGGCCGAGGAGCGCCGCGCCGTGCGGGCTGCGAAGAGCCGGACGCTGGTCGAGAGCCTGAAAACCTGGTTCGACGAGCAGATCGGTCGGATCAGCGGCAAGAGCCGATTGGCAGAAGCGATCCGCTATGCCTTGACCCGCTGGGAGGGCCTGACCCTGTTCCTTGACGACGGTCGGGTCGAGATCGACAACAACACCGTCGAGCGCGCCATCCGCCCCTTGGCGCTGACCCGCAAGAATGCGCTCTTCGCCGGCTCCGATGGCGGCGCCGACCACTGGGCGGTCGTCGCCTCCCTCATCGAGACCTGCAAGCTCGCCGACGTCGAACCCCAGGCCTACCTCACCGACGTGCTCACCAGGATCGTCGCCGATCACCCCAACAGCCGCATCGACGAGCTGTTGCCTTGGGCATATGCCCCGCCCGCGCGCCTCCTCGCCGACGTGGCCTGAGAACGACGCTTAC
>CALMYM010000049.1 GCA_937873675.1 uncultured Alphaproteobacteria bacterium
GAGGAGCAGTTTTATCTCATCTTCCCCACCCTGATGATCGGCCTCGCCGCCGCCCCGCGTCTGCCGCGCCGCGGCGTCCTCGCCGGCCTCGCGCTCCTCTCCTTCGCCTGGAGCGCCGCGACCTCCGATCTCTGGCCCAACGCCGCCTTCTATCTCCTGCCGGCCCGCGCCGGCGAACTGCTGCTCGGCGCCCTGGTGGCGCTGACGCCGCCGCCGCGGCTCGACGCGCGCGGACGCGAGGCGGTCGCCTTCCTCGGCCTCGCGCTGATCGCCGTCGCCGTGGCGGTGATCGATCGTGCCGATCCCTTCCCCTCCTGGCGGGCGGCGCTGCCCTGCCTCGGCACGGCGATGGTGATCCATGCCGGCCGCGCCGGCTCCTCGGCGACCGCCCGTCTCCTCGCCCTGCCGCCGATGCGCTTCTTCGGGGCGATCTCCTATTCGCTCTATCTCTGGCACTGGCCGGTGATCGTCTTCGCCCGCTACCGCTTCGTCGACGACCTCGACGCGCCGGCGATCGCCGTCCTCGCCGCGATATCGATCGGCCTCGCCACCCTGTCGTGGTGGTTCGTCGAACGGCCCTTCCGCCACGCCCCCGACCCGACCCGCACCCCGCGCGTCCTGGCGATCGGCGTCGCCTCGGTCCTCGCCGTCGGCTTCCTCGGCGTCGGCGCCTGGGTGTCGAAGGGCCTGCCCTTCCGCATGGCGCCGGAGATCCGCGAGATCGCCGATCCCGCCTGGGGACGCTTCCGCGGCTGTCTGAAGGGCGCGACGGCGACCGATGCCCGTGCCGATCGCCTGTGCCGCCTCGGCAGGGCGGATGTCGCCCCGAGCTTCCTCCTCGTCGGCGACAGTTTCGCCGCCGCCCTCGCCGACGGCATAGACGACGAGGCGAAGAAGGCCGGCATCGCCGGGCGTTTCGTCGGCGTCCAGTCCTGTCCGCCGATCCTCGGATTGAAGTCGGGCGCCGGCTCCTCGGCCGCCCGCACCGCCTGCGAGGCGACCAAGGCGGACCTCGCCGGCATCGTCGCCGCGACCGGGGTGCGCACCGTCCTGCTCCACTCGGTCTGGGCCAATTTCGACGGCGAGCGCGGCCGCACCCGCCTCCTCGCCGGCTCGGGCATCCCTCAAGGTTCGGCCGAAGCCGACGCTTTCCTGAAACAGGCGGTGGACCACACGGTGGAGATGTTGCGCGCAACCGGCGTGCGGGTGGTGGTGGTCGGCGCCGTGCCGATGGCGGCGAAGAACGTGCCGGCGACACTGGCGCGCGCCCGTCTCTCCGGCCGCCCCGCCGAGGTCGCCCTGACCCCGGCCCGCGCCGAAGCCCTCAACCGCACCGCAACGGCGATCTTCACCGATCTCGCCGCCCGCGGCCTCGTCGACTTCGTTGCGCCGCTGCCCGAGCTGTGTGCGGGTGACCACTGCCGCGTCGAGGCCGACGGCCGGCCGCTCTACGCCGACGCCTATCACCTCAACCTGACCGGATCGGCACTCGTCGCCGCGGCGATCTGGCCGCGCCTCGGCCTCGGCGGCCGCTGACGCAATTCGACGCGACGGGCGTCATACCGAATTCGGATGATCCCATCCGAATCCGGTATTCCGTTCATCGAAAATGGCCCGTCCGAACGAGGGCCTTTTCGATGAGTCGGATCCGGCGTCGCGAAGCGACTTGCCGGATCCCGTCTCAAGCCCCCGGCGTCTCGCCCCACAGCCAGTCGCGAGCGAGCCACGACGCCGGCCGGGTGCCGCGCCAGAACGACCCGGTCCAGCCTTCCAGCGCCTCTTCCATCTTCGGCTTACCGTGGAAGCACATCACCCGGCAGGTCTCGGGCAGACGCGGCTCCTGGAAGCGGTTGAACGGGAAGACGCGCATGGCGTCGCGCTTGAACGAGGAGATCCACTCGCCCGGCCAATAGGTGAGTTCGCCGTGCCGCAGCGCCGTCATCGAGGTGTAGAACTGCTCCGAGCCCTTGTGCCGGGCGACCGACCCGGCCGGATCGGCGGCGAATTCCTCGTAGAGGAACGGGTGCTTCGCCGGGTCGAACAGGAACACCGAGCCGTGGCCGCCGTCCTTGCCCCGGCGCTCGTAGCGCCACTCGCGGCGCATGCACACCTTGCCCGGCGCGAAGTCGATCAGGTCGTCGAGCGGCCCGGTCACGACCACATCGATGTCGAAGCCGAGCACCGGCCCCTCCATGCCGGCGAGGCCGGGGCGGAACAGCGACACCTTGCGCCACGCCCCCTTGCGGCCCTCGCGGTTCATCGCCGCGACGATCTCCGCCTCGAACGGCTCGACCGGCAGCGGATGGACCTCGATGCCGGGATCGAGCCCTTCCGGGTGCTCGGTGAAGCAGAGGAAACGGAACGGCCGCTTCAGGAAGCGCGTCACGCCGCGATGCAGCCGGTTGACGTAGTAGGCGGGGTACTTGGTGCCCCACTTGATGCAGACGACGTTGACCGGAGTGGCGGAAGCGGCGGACATGCGGGTTTCGGCGGCCTCGATGGCGGGAAAGGCGGCTTCCTAGCACGCTCCACCCGATGCCGATACCCCGACGTGGCCCCGCCCGTTTCGGTGGCGAGCCCACGAATGAGGCGACGATTGCGCGATTGTGACGGTCTCCGCCCTTCCCTGCGCTCGCCCCTTTCGTTATGCCGTCGCACGACGAACCCTCGATCCTGGCCATGCCGAGCGATTCCGCACCTCCTCTTCGCCGCCGTCTGTCCTGGCGCCTGCAGCACCTCGCCCTCGGCGCGGTGGCGGCGCTGCTCGGCGCGATGGGGGTCGATCGCGCCTCCCGCTTCATGGGCTGGTGTTGGCGCCATCTGGCGCCGTTCAACAAGCGCCACGCCCGCGCCGACGCCCATCTCGCCATCGCCATGCCGGAACTCTCGGCCGAGGAGCGCCGCCGCATCCTCGGCGACATGTGGGAGAACCTCGGCCGCACCGCCGCCGAGACCATCCTCCTGCCGCTTCTCCTGAGCGACACCGGTCGCGTCGTCTGCACCGTACCCGAGGACGAGCTGGAGAAGGCGCGCGGCGGCGCCGTCTTCGTCTCGCTGCACACCGGCAACTGGGAGGTCGTCTCGGTTCCCCTGCTCCGGGCGGGCTTCGAGACCAAGGCGCTCTACAAGCCGCTCTCCAACCCGATCGTCGAGGACTGGCTCCGGGCGCGGCGCGAACCGATCTATCCCGGCGGCCTGATCGGCCGCCAGCACGGCATCGCGGTGAAGCTGCGCTCGATCGCCCGCGCCGGGTCGGTCCTGGCGATCGTCGCCGACCAGACCGACCGCACCGCCATCACCGTCGACTTCTTCGGCCGCCCGGCCCGCGCCATGCCCTTCCCGGCGCTGCTCGCCCGCCGCCTCGGCCTGCCGCTCTTCGTCGGCCGGACGATCCGCACCGAAGGCGCCCGTTTCCGCGTCGAAGGCCGTTGGCTCGACGTCCCCCACACCACCGACGCCGAGGCCGACGTGATCGCCCTGACCCGCGCCATCCACGCGGTCTGGGAGGGCTGGATCCGCGAATATCCCGGCCAGTGGATGTGGGCCCACCGTAAATGGTTGTGATACGAAGTTCGGATGAATCCATCCGAACTTCGTATTCCGATCGTCGAAAAGCTCGCCCACGCAAGGGCGTTTCGACGAGTTGGATCCGGCGTCGCGAAGCGATCCGCCGGATCTCTCGTGGGACCTCACGATTCCTCCGCAGCCCCCTTGGGATCTCGGGGGTCGATCGACTATATGGGAAGAACACGTTCGACATTCGTCGAGGAAGAGGACTCATGTCGCATCATCACGCCCGCGTTCTGGTGATCGGTTCCGGCCCGGCCGGCTACACCGCCGCGATCTACGCCGCCCGCGCCATGCTCGAGCCGACGCTCGTCGCCGGCATCCAACTCGGCGGCCAGCTCACCGTCACCACCGAGGTGGAGAACTATCCCGGCTTCGCCGAGCCGATCCAGGGCCCGTGGCTGGTCGAGCAGATGCGCCTGCAGGCCGAGCACTGCGGCACCAACCTCGTCTACGACACGGTCACCTCGGCCGATCTTTCGAAGCGCCCCTTCACCCTCGCCCTCGACGGCGGCGACACCTGGACCTGCGACGTGCTGATCGTCGCCACCGGCGCCCAGGCCCGCTGGCTCGGCATCCCGACCGAGGAGAAGTTCCGCGGCTTCGGCGTCTCGGCCTGCGCCACCTGCGACGGCTTCTTCTATCGCGGCAAGGAAGTGCTGGTGATCGGCGGCGGCAACTCGGCCGTCGAGGAAGCGCCCTATCTGACCAACCACGCCTCCAAGGTGACGGTGATCCACCGCCGTGACTCGTTCCGCGCCGAGAAGATCCTCCAGAACCGGCTCTTCGCCCATCCCAAGATCGAGGTGATCTGGAACGCCAAGCTGGTCGAGGTGCTCGGCAGCGAAGGCATCCCGCCGTCGGTCACCGGCGGGCGCATCGAGGACGTCCGCACCGGCGAGACCCGTGATCTGACCTGCGACGGCATCTTCGTCGCCATCGGCCACAAGCCGGCGGTCGAACTCTTCGACACCCAGCTGAAGCTGAAGCCGTCGGGGTACCTGTGGACAGCGCCCTATTCGACCGCCACGTCGATCCCGGGCGTCTTCGCCGCCGGCGACGTCGCCGACGACGTCTTCCGCCAAGCGGTCACCGCCGCCGGCATGGGCTGCATGGCGGCGCTGGAAGCCGAGAAGTTCCTGGCCGGCACCGCCCACGGGGCGGCGGCGGAGTGAACCCGATCGGCCCCGCGCGCCGAGGCGGGGTCGAAAGGAACCGAGACGAGGGGGGAACGGCTCTTGGACTGG
The DNA here is from genome assembly GCA_937873675.1 of uncultured Alphaproteobacteria bacterium. GTDB lineage: Bacteria > Pseudomonadota > Alphaproteobacteria > Rhizobiales > Ancalomicrobiaceae > CALBKH01. The sequence continues at coordinate 4,815 of CALMYM010000049.1, forward strand.
GACAAACTGCGGATCTTCCATGCCGCCGCCGACGCCGGCTCCTTCACCCACGCCGGTGAGAACCTGGAGATGAGCCAGTCGGCGGTGAGCCGACAGGTGAGCGCGCTCGAGGCCGACCTCGGCGTGCCGCTGTTCCACCGCCACGCCCGCGGCCTGATCCTCACCGAGCAGGGCGAGTTGCTGTTCCGCACCGCCCGCGAGGTGTTGATGAAGCTCGAGCAGGCGCGCTCGCGGCTGGTCGAGACGCGCGAAAAGCCCTCCGGCCTGTTGCGCGTCACCACCACCGTCGGCCTCGGCACCTCGTGGCTGACCTCGCGCATCCACGAGTTCGTCGAGACCTACCCCGACGTCGAACTGGAACTGATCCTCGACGATCAGGAGCTCGACCTCGCCATGCGCGAGGCCGACGTGGCGCTGCGCGTGCGCCAGCCGGTGCAGCCGGATCTGATCCAGCGCAAGCTGTTCTCGATCCACTACCACCTCTACGCCTCGTCGGCCTACATCAAGCGCCACGGCGCGCCGGAGTCGATCGAAGACCTCGACGCCCACCGCATCATCACCTTCGGCTCGGCGGCGCCGGTCTATCTGCGCGACATGAACTGGCTGGAGACCGCCGGTCGGCCGCTCAACGCGCCGCGCCGACCCTGCCTCAAGATCAACAACGTGATGGCGATCAAGCGCGCCGTCCAGCGCTCGGTCGGCATCGCGCTCCTGCCCGACTATCTCGTCGATGCCGACAGCGACCTCGTCCAGCTGATCCCGGAAGCCGACGTCCCCGCCTTCGACTGCTACTTCGTCTACCCCGAGGAGATGCGCAACACCGCCCGCGTCAAGGTGTTCCGCGACTTCCTCATCTCCAAGGCGGAGCGCTGGACCTACTGAGACCGAACCGACGAAGTTTCGACCCTTTCGAAACTTCGTCGGGGAAGGCGAGCCCGAACGGGCGTCGGCCGGTCAGGCCGTGATGCCGATGAAATTCGGACGAGTCCGAATTTCATCGGCCGAGTATGAGGCGACCTCTCCTCGCCCCACCGCACCTGCACGACGTCACCCTCACACCGCTCCGGCCGCCGCATCCCGGCGGCCGGTCGCATTTCCACGGCGCGGTCGGATGGCCGCGGCGGCGGTCGACCGACATCCACCACCGGCATCGAAACGATCGAATTCGCCGCCGGAGATCGATGAATCATACGTAATCACCTGAGAATCCGATTGAATCCGGCCTCGTCATATTCCGTGAAATCACACGAATTCTGACATTTTTCAACGTGACGACATTGCAACAGTCGACGAATATATTCCGTCGATTCCGAGAATCCGCATCTCGGCAGGCGATTTCTACGCAGGATCTGATATTGTTCGACACGGGGACCCGACCACTGCGTACCGATGGAGGGGCCTGATGTTACGCAAACTGATCCTCACCGTGTTGGCCTCGACGGCCCTGGTCGCCACCGCACAGGCGTCCGACCTCGGCAGCAGGCTGCCGCCGCCGGCCGTGCCGCTGAGCCAGGCGATCTCCGCCTACGACTGGACCGGATTCTATGCCGGTGCGACCGCCGGCTACGTCTGGGGTCGCGACAGGATGACCGACGTCGCCGGTTACAACGGCCCCGCCGGTTCCTTCACCAACCATCCCGACGGCGGCATCTTCGCCGTCCACGGCGGCTACAATCTGCAGAACGGCCGCGCCGTCTTCGGTGTCGAGGGCGAACTCGGCTATCTCGGCCTGAACGGCAGCAAGCAGTTTCCGCCCTATGTCGGCGTCCGCGGTCCGACCGACAGCGTCATGTCGACCCACAGCGACTTCTTCGCCGCCCTCACCGGTCGTGTCGGCTTCACACCGGCCGATCGCTTCCTGATCTACGGCAAGGGCGGCATCGCCTTCGCCAACCTGAAGTCGTCGTTCATCGACACCGACCCGACCGGCACGACGCTCGTCGCCGGAACCTCCAAGAAGCGCTTCGAGCCCGGCTGGACCGTCGGCGCCGGCATCGAATACGCCGCCACGGGCAACTGGGTCGGCCGCCTCGAATACGATCACTACGACTTCGGCACGCAGACCCACAACGCGCTGTCGGCCGGCGGCTTCGTCTTCCCGTTCCGCCACCGCACAACTGCGGACACGGTGCGTATCGGCATCAGCTACAAGCTGGGCGGGCCACAGGTGTCCTACGGAAAGTGACGCGACCGCAGCGTTCCGACGAAGTTGCACGAGGCCGGCGTTCACGCCGGCCTCGCTGCTTTCCGGGGGCGGGGCCGGCGTTCACGCCGGCCTCTCTGCTTTTCGGGGGTGGGGCCGGCGTTCACGCCGGCCTCGCTGCTTTCCGGGGGCGGCGCGCGGCCTGCCTCACATGTAGAGCTTCTCGCTCTCGAGGCCCGTATAGAGCCCGGCCACTTCTTCGGCGTAGCCGTTGAAGAGGCGCGTCGGCACGCGTTCGTCGTCGCCGATCCGGCGCTCGTAGGCCTGGGTCCAGCGCGGATGCGCCACGCCCGGATTGACGTTGGCCCAGAAGCCGTACTCACGCGGCCCCAGTTCCTGCCAGAACGTGACCGGTCGTTTCGCCGTGAAGGTGAAGCGGGTGAGCGACTTGGCCGACTTGAACCCGTACTTCCACGGCGTCACCAGCCGCAGCGGCGCGCCGTTCTGCTTCGCGAGCGACTTGCCGTAGGCGCCGACGGCGAGGAAGGCGAGTTCGTTGGTCGCTTCCGCCAGCGTCAGTCCCTCGACATAGGGCCAGGGATACTGCGGCGCCGACTGCATCGGCGCCACCTTCGGGTCGTGGAAGGTCTCCATCCGCAGATACTTCGCTTCCGCCTTGGGCGAGGCCATCTTCACCAGCTCGGCGAGCTGGAACCCGGTCCACGGGATCACCATCGACCAGGCCTCGACGCAGCGCTGGCGATAGATCCGCTCCTCGAGCGCCACCTTCTCGAGAAGGTCGTCGACGTCGATCTCGAAGGGATGATCGCAGGCGCCGTCGACGACGATCCGCCACGGCGAGGTCTTCAGCCGCTGCGCCGCGCGCACGATGTCCTTGGAGAAGCCGAATTCGTAGAAGTTGTTGTAGCTGGTGAAGTCTTCCGCCGCCGTCATCGGCCCGGCCGCGCGGAAGCGTCCGTTCGGCGAAGCCGCGGGGAGCGGTGCGGCCGGCTCTTCGGCCTGTGTCGAGGCGATCCGATCGAGGCCGAGGCCGGCGACCGTGAGACCGGGGGCGGCGCCGCCGCGGAGCCCGAGAAGCGCCCGCCGTGAGAAGAACAGCTTCTCCGGCGTCGTCTCCGCCTCGCCGATCGTCCAGCGCTTCTTGCCACCTGCCATGATCCCGTCCTCTCCTTCGCCGCGGCTCGGCTCACCCCTCTCCTACGCATCGACATGGGCGATCGTTTCATCTCGGCGAGCGGCGAAGGATCAAAGCCTCGTGAACGGCCTGTCGCGACGCGCCGCCGGAAACACTTCCCCTCGGGGAGGCATCGGGCGAAGCTGCGGTTTCCGACGTCTGGGAAACGGACCGATCGAGACGGCGATGGGACGGACGAACGACGGCACCAGCACGGTGACGGTGGTGATCGCGGCCTACGCGGCCCACGACACGATCGTGCGTGCCGTCGCCAGCCTCCTCGCCCAGACCTCGGCCGACTGGGAGGCGATCCTCGTCGCCGACGACGGTTCCGACTATGCCGCGATCCTCGCCGCCGCCGGGATCGCCGATCCGCGCATCCGGCACGTCACCAGCGGCGGCATCGCCACCGGCTGCGCCGCGGCGCGCAACGCCGCCTTGCCCCTCGCCCGCGGCACCTTCCTCACCCGCCTCGACGCCGACGACGAATTCGAGCCCGACCGCCTCGCCCGGCTCCTGCCGGCGGCGGCGGCGCACGGCGCGGCGACCGACATGGTGCGCCTCCTCGACCATGTGACCGGCGACGAGATCCGCCGCATCGGCCTCCCCCCGGGGACGACCCGCGCCGACGCGGCGACGCTCGCCATGCTCCATTGCCCGCTCGCCCCGCTGGTGGCGCGTCCCCTCGCGCCCGCCTGGTTCGCCGAGGCCGACATCGCCGAGGACGTGCTCCACCTCTTCGCCGTCGAGGAGCGCGCCGGTCCGCTCGCGGTGCTGCTCGAGCCGCTCTCCCGCTTTCGTGCCCCCACCGGTTCGATGTGCCACGCCCACGAGGGCGCCAAAGGAGCCGAACGCAGCTATGCCACGATCGACCCCCGCCTCGCCGCGGACGGCTTCGGCCGACTGTCGGCGGCGACCGCCGCGCGGGCCCGCGAAGTGTTCGCCGCCAAGCGTGCCTTCAATCTCCGCTTCGCCGAGGCCTGTGCCGCCGGATTCGCCGGAGACTTCCAGCGCTGGTGTGCGTCGCTCACCGACACGCCCGAGCTTCCGGCGGCCGAGGCGGAAGCGTCGTCGTCTCCCCGAAACGGACGACGGCGCGGGTGAGAGCCCGCGCCGTCGGTCATCTTCGGTTCGCTGTCGCCGAAGCGAGCGAACTCAGCTCTGTTGCATCGCCTCCTTGGCCCGCTCCAGCACCTTCTGGGCGAGATGGCCGGCGACTTCCGCGAGGTTGTCGAAGTCCTGCGTGAAGGTACCGACGCCCTGCGTCGCCGAGCGGATGTCGATGATCAGATGCTCCATCTCCGCCTGCGGCATCAGCGCCTCGACCACGTCCCAGCCCGACCAACCCGGCCGTCCGTCGTAGCCGAGAAGCTGGCCGCGGCGACCCGAGACGATCTGGTTGATGCGCGCCGTGGCGTCCGACGGCGTGGTGATCGACACGCGCAGGATCGGCTCGAGCAGCACCGAATGCAGCTTCGCCATCGCCTCGCGCATACCGATCTGGGCGGCGGTCTTGAAGGCCATGTCGGAGCTGTCGACCGTGTGGTAGCTGCCGTCGACCAGCGACACCTGGAGGTCGACCACCGGGAAGCCGTGCAGACCCTTGGCGAGGAAGTCGCGGACGCCCTCCTCCACCGCCGGAATGTACTGGCGCGGCACCACGCCGCCGGTGATCTTGTCGACGAAGACGAAGCCGGAGCCCCGCTCGCCGGCCGTGACCTCGAGCGCCACGTCGCCGAACTGGCCGTGGCCACCCGACTGCTTCTTGTGGCGACCGCGCACCGCGGCGTGACCGTGGACCGATTCCTTGTAGGGCACGCTCGCCGGGGTCGACTTCACCTTGATGCCGAACTTGTGCTCGAGCCGCTCCAGCGCGACGCGCAGATGCATCTCGCCCTGGCCCTCGAGCAGGGTCTCACCGGTGTCCTGATCCTGGCTGATGCGCAGCGAGGGATCCTCCTCGGTGATCTTGGTGAGCGCCGCGGAGAGCTTGACGTCGTCCTTGTGGTCGAGCGAGGCGATGGCGAAGCCCATCACCGGCGCCGGCGGTACCACCAGCGCGAGCCCTTCCATGCCGCCCTTGTGCGAGGTCAGGGTCATGCCGGTCTGCGCCGGCTCGACCTTGCCGAGCGCCACGGTCTCGCCGGCGACCGCTTCCGGCTTCTTCTGCTGATCCTTGCCGGTCAGCTTGTAGATGCCGGAGATGCGGTCCGAGGACCCGTCGGAGGCGAAGAGCGTGACGCCGTCGGCGACCCGACCGGAGAGCACACGCGCCACCGACAGCTTCCCGCCGTGCGGCGTATGCCAGGTCTTCATCACCTGGACGACCGCTTCGGTATCGGCGGTGAGACCGAGGCGCGCTTGCGTCTCCTCGAGCCCCGGCGCTTCGTGGCGCAGCGCCTTCAGGAGCCGTTCGATGCCGTTGCCGTGCTCGGCCGAGCCGATGAACACCGGGCAGATCTGGCCGGCGCGGAGCTCCTTGCCGAGGTCGCCGAAGATCTCCTCGAGCGGCGGCGTCTCGTCCGAGAGCAGTTCCTCCATGAGGTGGTCGTCGTAGTCGGCGATGCTCTCCAGCATGTGGAAGCGCGCCTCGACCTCGGCCGCCTTCTCGGCGTCGGGGATCGGGGCGATCTCGGAGGGCGCGTGCTCGTGCCAGATGTAGGCACGCTCCAGTGCCAGATCGATCGAGCCGATGGTCGCCCCGTCCTTGATCAGCGGGATCTGACGCAGGACCATCGGAGCGCGGGACGCCGGCTGCATCAGCTCGAGCACCTCGCGGACGCCGCCTTCGGTCTTGTCCAGCTTGTTGAGGAAGAGGATGTGCGGGATCCCGCGATCCTCGAGCATGCGCAGGGCCACCTGCAGCGCCGGGATCTTCTTCTCGTCGGCTTCCGCCACGACCACCGCGACGTCGACGCCGGCGAGAGCGGCTTCCGCCTCGAACAGGTATTCGACCGAGCCGGGGCAGTCGATGAAGGTGTAACGATCCCCGAGATAGTCGCATTCGGCGACGTTGAGTTCGACGCCCATCTGGTGAGCCCGGGCTTCCTGGGAGGCGTCGCCGACGGTGTTGCCCGCCGCTACGGTTCCTGCTCGGGTCAGGGCCCCCGTGCGTTCGAGGATGGCCTCCAGCAACGTCGTCTTGCCGCTGCCGAAGGGGCCCACGAGCGCCACGCACCGGGGCCCACCTCGTCTGCCGCTGCTCGTTCCTCCGTTGGAGTCGGTCATGACGGTCTCCAGTTCTCTTTATGTTCTGATCCGAATGGGTCGCGACGGACGCGCTCCGCCGCGGTCGTACGAGGGCGCCTGAGCCCCGGGGAGGGACCCGTCGCCGACGGCCGGATCGTTGCGCCGAATTCGCCCACTGACAAGCCGCCAAGACACCCGAGCTCTCCCGTATCGTCGCTGCGATGCGGCCGTCCGGATCCACCGAGCCGGCATCAAACAGCTGAAAGCAATGAGGTTTCAGGGATGACGAGGTGATGTTGCGGGGCACACTCGGCGTTTCTGCGATCCGCAACACTCCTTAGCCGGGACGTTGCGTCACCCCGGGGGACGAATTCGTCGAGGCGAACCCCACGCCGCGAACGAAACATGGTAAGGTCGCCGCCGTGATTGTTCGGAGGGGCCCTGCCCGACCCATTGGATGTTGATCGTCGAACTCTCGATCTTTCTGGTTCTCACGCTCATCAATGCGTTCTTCACGGCCTCCGAGATGGCGCTCGTCTCGGCCCGCAAGCCGCGCCTGATCGCCCTCGCCGAGGACGGCGATCTTCGCGCCCGGCGCGCCATGGATCTCGGCGAGCATCCCGGCCGCTTCCTCTCCACCGTCCAGATCGGCATCACCCTGATCGGCCTCGTCGCCGGCGCCTCCTCGGGTGCCCAACTGTCGCTGCGCCTGTCCGACTGGCTCTCGGCGGTCTTCCCCGGTTTCGCCTGGGCGGCGGCCGAGACCGCCTTCGTCCTGGTGATGATCGCCATGACCTTCGTCACCGTGGTCTTCGGTGAACTCGTCCCCAAACGCATCGCCATCGCCCGCCCCGAGCCGATCGCCGTGCGTGTCGCCGGGCTGGTGGAGATCTTCTCCCGCCTCACCAACCCCTTCGTGCTGCTGCTGACCGGCACGACCAGCCGGGTGCTGCACCTTCTCGGCGTCGACGAGCCGAGCGGCGGCGACGTCACCGAGGACGAGGTGATGCACGTGCTCGCCGAGGGCGTCGAATCCGGCGTCCTGCATCCCGAAGAGCGCGAGATGCTGGAAGGCGTGATGCGCGTCGCCGATCGGCCGATCCGCGCCGTGATGACGCCGCGGCCCGACCTCTACTGGATCGACCCGAACGATCCGCCCGACCGCCTGCTGAAGGAGGTCGTCGACTGCCCCTATTCGGCGATGATCGTCGCCGAAGGCTCCATCGACGAACCGGCCGGCCTGCTCTTCAAGAAGGACCTGCTGCGCGACGCCGTCGAAGGCCGTCCCTTCGACTGGAAGGCGCATCTCAAGCAGCCGCTGGTGGTGCCGGAAGGCGCACCGGTGTTGAAACTGCTCGAGCGCTTTCGCGACACCCCGGTCCACGCCGCCTTCGTCGTCGACGAGTACGGCGGTCTGCAGGGGCTCGTCACCCTGACCGAGATCGTCGAGGGCATCGCCGGCGATTTCGCCGACGTCGACATGCCCCAGGTCTCCGGCCCGTTCCGGCGCGACGACGGCTCGTGGCTTCTCGACGGCGACACGCCGATCGACGAACTCGAACGTCTCGTCGATCTGCCCGACCTCGAGCACGGCGGCTATCACACCCTCGGCGGCCTGATGCTGTCGGTGCTCAACCGCATCCCCGTCGAAGGCGACAAGGCGCGCATCGGCGAATGGTCCTTCGAGGTCGTCGACATGGACGGCCGCCGCATCGACAAGGTGATGATCTCACCCGTCCTCACCCATCCGCCGATCCCCGACGAGGAGACGGCGTGAGGCGCGCGCGACCGTAGGGCGGAATAGGCGAAGCCGTATTCCGCCGTCGGCTCCCATGGCGGAATACGGCTTCGCCTATTCCGCCCTACGGTCTCCCCGCACTCACCTGCGGCTGAGCTTCAGCCCGGCGACGCCGGCGGCGATGTTCACGCCTTCCTGGGTCTGCACCGACAGCGGATTGAGCGCGATCGAGCGTCCGAGACCGCCGATGAGCGCATTGGCGCCGACACCGGCTCCGGCGCTCGCTTCCGCCGAGACGCCGGCATACTTGCCGGAGAGCGCACCGGCCTTGCGCCCGGTCTTCGGCGCGAACACCGCCCAGCGGATCTCGGTCGCCCGCGTCTTGCCGAGATCGAGACCGACCCGGGTGATCTCACCGCGATAGTGCTCCACCGTGCCGCCGTCCGACGGCGAGAAGCGGCAGGACAGCGTCTTGGTCGAGCCGACCAGGAAATTGGTGCCGCTCGACACGTTGCAGGCCAGGATGCCGACCTGGATGCGTTCGCCGGCCGCGAAAGCCGGTGCGCCGAGGGTCGCGAGTGCACCGAGCGTGACGGCCGCGCCGATCGATACGATGAACCTCTTCGTCATGACCGATCTCCTTCCGATCGTTGAATGCGAGTCTACATCCGTTCCGTTCGGACGAAGTCCGTATTCGGTCTCTGCGGCGAGAACGTGAAGAGCCCGCGGCGAGGACGCCGCGGGCTCTTCGAAGTCGGCAGCGATCGGAGACGGATCAGCGCAGGTTGCCGCAGAAGCGCTGGATGCGTCTGCAGGCTTCCTCGAGCGCCGAGGTCGCGGTCGCGTAGGAGATGCGGAAGTGGGGCGCCAGACCGAAGGCCGAGCCCTGCACCACGGCGACGCCCTCGACCTCGAGCAGCTCGGTGACGAAGTCGTCGTCGCTCTCGATGACGTTGCCCGACGGCGAGGTCCGGCCGATGACGCCGGCGCACGACGGATAGACGTAGAACGCGCCCTCCGGCGTCGGGCAGGTGATGCCCTTGGCCTGGTTGAGCATCGACACGACCAGATCGCGGCGCTGCTTGAACACCTTGTTGTTCTCGGCGATGAAGCCCTGCGGCCCGTTGAGCGCCTCGACCGCCGCCCACTGGGCGATCGACGACGGGTTCGAGGTCGACTGCGACTGCAGCGTCGCCATCGCCTTGATCAGCGCCTCGGGACCGGCCGCGTAACCGATGCGCCAGCCGGTCATGCAATAGGCCTTGGAAACGCCGTTCACCGTCAGGGTGCGGTCGTAGAGGCCCGGCTCCACCTGCGCCGGGGTGGCGAAGACGAAGTCGTCGTAGACGAGGTGCTCGTACATGTCGTCGCTCATCACCCAGACGTGGGGATGACGCATCAGCACGTCGGTCAGCGCCTTCAGCTCGGCCGCGGTGTAGGCCGCGCCCGACGGGTTCGACGGCGAGTTGAAGATGATCCACTTGGTCTTCGGGGTGATGGCGGCCTCTAGCGCGGCGCCGGTCACCTTGAAGCCGGTCTCGATGCCGGCCTCGACGAACACCGGCGTACCGCCCGCGAGCAGCACCATGTCCGGATACGACACCCAGTACGGCGCCGGAATGATCACCTCGTCGCCCGGGTTCAGCGTCGCCATCAGAGCGTTGTAGAGCACCTGCTTGCCGCCGGTGCCGACCGACACCTGGGAGGGCTTGTAGGTCAGACCGTTCTCGCGGGCGAACTTGTCGACGATCGCCTTCTTCAGCTCCGGGATGCCGTCGACCGCGGTGTACTTGGTCTGGCCGTCGCGGATCGCCTTGATCGCGGCTTCCTTGATGTTGTCGGGCGTGTCGAAGTCCGGCTCGCCGGCGCCCAGACCGATGACGTCGCGACCGGCGGCTTTCAACTCGCGCGCCTTGTTCGTCACGGCGATCGTGGCGGACGGCTTGATGCGCGAGAGGCTGTCGGCGAGGAAGGCCATGGTCGGTCTCCGGATGGGTCGTGAAAGGGTGGTTTCGATCGGAAGAACCGCGGGCGCGAACGTCTGCAACCGCGCGCCGCGGAACGCGCCGGACCCTAGTCCCGCCGCGCTTTCCCGGCAAGCGCTTTCACCGTCGCGCCCGGCGACCACACGTCACGGTGTCGACGCGTCTCCCGGTCGGGCGCGCCGGTCACGAACCCCGCCTCGCCCTCCGTCGTCTCCCCGACTTCTCTTCGCCACACTGCCCGGCTAGAAGATCCTCCTCTCGATGGAGGCTGGATGCCGGAGACTGCGTGAGACGACGCGCCCGTGGCGCGTCGAAGAGCCTGTTCCGAACGGATCGATACGACCCGTTCGCATGAGAACTCGCTCCACGGAAAGACCCGCGTGGTTTTCGATCCGATCGGATCGCGGATCACCGGAGAAGGTGCGCCCGAAACCCGCTTGATCGCGGTTCGGCGCACCATCCGTACGTCTCACGCCGAGAGAACTCCCGTGAACATCTCCCGCACCGAACAGCGCGTCCTGCACGTGCTGGCCCAGGGCGGTCGCATCCGTCACCACCGTGACGGCGGCCGCATCGTCGCCGTCGATTGCATCGACCGCGACGGCAATCGCCTCGTCGACTGCGATCTCGCCACCTTCGCCCGGCTGCGCCGGCGTGGCCTGATCGCGTCGCGCGGCGGTGCCCCCTACGTCGTCTCCGAAGCCGGCCGCCGCGCCGTGCGCTCGCAGCTCGACAACCGCTGAACCGCCGGGCGGGGGCTCTCCCCGCCCGGCCTCACCCGTGTCGGAGCTTCTGCACCACGATGGTCAGGTTGAGACCGAGGGTGAAGACGTTGGCGAGGATCACCGGCCACGAGCCGATGAGGACGCCGTAGACCAGCCACAGCGAGATGCCGGCGGCGAAGACCGCGAAGGTCGACAGCGACAGCGAGGCGGTGTCGCGCGCCCTGACCGCCCTGAGCGTCTGCGGCAGCCAGCACAGGGTGGTCAGGAGCGCGGCGACGGTGCCGATCGCTTCGACATGGAGAGGGAACATCCGGGATCACCACTTCTGGAAGACGAGGCCCGCGCCGAGCGCGATCAGCCCGAAGCCGAGGATGTGATTCCATCCCGGCGGTTCCTTCAGATAAACGAAGGAGAAGACGCCGAAAATGAGGAGAGTGACCACCTCCTGGATGGTCTTCAGCTCCACCGCCGAATAGTAGGCGTGGCCCCAGCGGTTGGCCGGCACGGCGATGCAATATTCGAAGAAGGCGATGCCCCAGGAGACCAGCACCACCGCCCACAACGGTCGGTTCGGGTGGGCGAGGTGGCCGTACCAGGCGAAGGTCATGAAGACGTTGGAGGCGAGGAGCATCGCCACCGGGAGAACGTAGCCGGCGAGCGGAGCGGACATCGTGAGGCCCTCGAATCGAGATGTGCCCCGACCTTCCGCCCGACATGGTTGACGGAAGATGAGCGCGAGGTCTCCCACGCCGCGCTCTCGCGTTTTTGATCCCGCTCAAGGCCCTCGGCGATCGTCCGGCCCATGATGCCGATCGAAGGCGGCGAAAGAACCCGTCGGAAAGAGAGGGACATCATGGAGATCTCGGTCGAGAAGGTCCTGGACCTCGTCGAGCACCTCCGTCTCATCGATTCCAAGGACGGAGACGCCGAATTCGACAGTGGCGACGACAGCTACGAATCCGGCGCCGGCCATCTGTTCGAGGACATCGCGGAGGACGGAACGGAAGATCAGATCCGCGGTGTCATCGAAGGCCTCAACATCGATGAACAGGCCGAACTGGTCGCCCTCGTGTGGATCGGTCGCGGCGACTTCGAACCGGAGGAATGGCCCGTCGCCATACGCCGCGCCCATGAGCGCGCCGTCCGCTCCACCGCTCGCTACCTGATGGGCATCCCCAACGTCGGCGACCTGCTCGAAGAGGGCCTCGCCGCCGTCCGCGCCGACGCCTGATCCGCGACGCACGCCGAACCGACCCCGTGCCACGAGCCACACCGGCTCCGCCCCGCACCGCCGAACACCTGCGGTCGCGGCGGGACCGGCGCGGCCGGGTGGCCTCAGTCCTCGACGAGGAAGGGGTTGTTCATCCGCTCCGCCCCGAGGGTCGAGGTCGGCCCGTGACCGGGGAGGAAGCCGACGTCGTCGCCGAGCGGCAGCAGCTTCTCGCGGATCGACCGCATCAGCGTGGCGTGATCGCCGCGCGGCAGATCGGTGCGCCCGATCGAGCCGGCGAAGAGCACGTCGCCGACGATGGCGAGCCGCACGTCGGGCTGGAAGAAGACGACACTGCCCGGCGAATGCCCCGGACAGTGGATCACCTCGAGCACCACGTCGCCGAAACGAACCTCGTCGCCGTCCTCGAGAAGACGATCGGACACACAGGCCCTGAGCCCGTCGAGACCCCAGCGGGCCGCCGATTCCGGGATGCGTTCGAGCAGGAACGTGTCGTCGCGATGCGGCCCCTCGATCGGCACCGGCCGGCCGTATTTCCGCTCCAGCGCCTCCTTGAGATCCGCCGCCCCGCCGGCATGATCGAAATGGCCGTGGGTGATGAGGATCTTCTCCACCGTCACCCCGAGCTGCGCCAACGCGTCCAGGATCCGCGGCGCGTCGCCGCCGGGATCGGTGACCACCCCGAGCTTCGTCGCATCGTCGAACAGGATCGCCGAATTCTGTTCCAGCGCCGTCACCGGCACGACGGCGAGGCGGAGCTGGGGAGAGGTGGGGGTCTCGCTCATGCGTTTCCTCTGCGGCGGCTGCTCTCCGCGGATCACCGATCACGAATCCGCCAGCGGCGACGGTCCGACTCGCAACCGAACGGCCGCCATACTATGTCGATCGGACACGAGGACGTCGAGACGAGGACGCACATGCGCGCCACCACGCTCCTGGCCATCGTCGCCGCGGCGATCGTCGCCACGATCGCCGACCCGGTCTCGTCGGTGGGTCCGGACGTCGCCCGAGCCCAGGAGGCCGCACCGCCGCCAGCCGCCGTCCCCGGACCACTGCGCCCGATCACCGTTCAGCCGGCGCCCCCGAGCCCCGCCGGGTCGGCCCGCCGAGCCGAGCCCTCGCCACGCCCGTTGACGCCGCCCGCGCCGCCCTCTCCCCTGCCCCCCGCCGCGGTGCTCGAAGGCGCCTTCCGACCCGGCGCCACCGGTGAGAAGGCGGAAGGCCGCGCCGTCGCCCGCCTGGCGGCGAACGAGCTGCGCCTGGAGAAGCTCGCCGTCACCCCCGGCCGCGATCTCGAACTCTGGCTGGTGGCCGTCGAACGGCTTCGTCTCGGCGAGGATCTCTCCGACACCAAACACGTTTCCCTCGGCCGCCTGAAGAAGGCGACGGGCGATCAGGCCTACCGCCTGCCGCCCGAGATCGATCTGCGCGTCTACGGCAGCGTCGTCGTATGGTCGCGCCGCGAGCGCTCCGCTCGCGCCTATGCCGCGCTTTCCGAACGAACGGAACAACGATCGGTCAAGCAAAAGAAGCGCCGGACCAAGGGATTCCGCCGCGTCGCCCTTGCCCTTTCGGCCCGCATCGTCCATAAAATGTCGAGGCGGCGGTTCGGAACTTGGGCGAGACGGTCGGCGCGACCGGATCCCGTGAATGGCAGGCATCTCGAGAAGGATGCGGGCTATCGCGAGATGAACAGCGCAATCCTGTCCCGACGTGTAACGTGACTGCCTGGTCGTTCACCCCGTGCCTCAGGGTCCGGGGCGAAGTGTCGTTGAAGGGGCGAGGCCCCGCGGGAAAGGACTGGGAATGAGGGATCGTGGATTCGGCGGCGGACGTGGCGGCGATCGAGCGCGCGGGCATCGAGCCGGACGTGATCTGTCTGTCGAAGTCGATCAGCG
>CALMYM010000050.1 GCA_937873675.1 uncultured Alphaproteobacteria bacterium
CGGGGCGCTGTTCCGCGGACGGATGGCGATCGAGGGTGTCGTCGCCATCGCCATGCTCAATCCGCTGCAGGTGTTCCGCACCGGCTCGATGCTGCTGTTCGATCCGCAGCTGGTGCTGCTCGGGCCGACCGCCTTCACGGTCTTCGACATCTTCGGCCGCGCCGGCTTCATGGTGTGGTCCTTCGCCTATCCGCTGATCCTCGGTCTCGTCACCGCGCTCGGCGGCTGGGCGATCTTCCGCCGGGGCGATCTGCCGTGAAGGAGCCGTCGATGTCCGAAGTCTCCTCCGTCACGGAACTTTCCCGCTTCTCGCTGTGGGTCCGCGCGGTGCGGCCGCGGACGCTGTCGATCTCGGTGGCGCCGATCATCGTCGGCGTCGCCCATGCCTGGGCGACCTACGAGCGCGTCGCCGTGGTGCCGGTCGTCGCCGCCACGATTTCGGCGCTCGCCATCCAGATCGCCACCAATCTCGCCAACGACGCCGCCGACGGCGAGCGCGGCCACGACGGTCCGGCGCGGCTCGGTCCCGAGCGGGTCACCGGCTCGAACCTGATGAGCGCGGCCGAGGTCAAGCGCGGGGCGGTGGTCGCCACGCTGGTCGCCGCCCTCTTCGGCCTCGTCGCGGTGATCCACGGCGGCGTGCCGATCCTGCTGATCGGCCTCGCCTCGATCCTCGCCGGCTGGGCCTATTCCAACGGTCCCCTGCCGATCTCGGCGACGCCGACCGGCGAGGCCTTCGTCGTCGCCTGTTTCGGGGTGGCGGCGGTGGTCGGCATCGAATGGCTGGCGAGCGACGCGGTCGGCGTGAGTGCCGCCGCGCTCGGTGTCGCCATCGGTCTGCCGGCGGCGGCGGTGCTCACCGTCAACAATCACCGCGACCGCGACGAGGATGCGCGCAACGGCCGACGGACATTGGCCATTCTCCTGGGCGCTCGGGGATCGAAGCTGCTCTACGCGGCCGAACTGCTCGCGGCCGTGGCGATCGCCGCCGCGGTCGTCGCGCCGGGTGGGGTGGCGGTGACGTTGCTGGTCGCGGCTTGCGCCGTTCCGGCGCTCGTGGCGTCGTGGCGGTTGGCGCGGATGCCGGTCGGGCGCGAACTCAACGGCCGGCTCGCCGCCACCGCCGGTTTCCAGATGATGCTCGCCATGGTGATCGCCGTGGCGCTGATCGGAGGATTCGCCTGATGCGCACCACTCTTCTCGCTCTGGCGCTTCTCGTCGCTTCCCCCGCGGTCGCCGCCGATCTGGTCGTCAGTGCGCCGAAGCCGGTGACGATCACCGTCCAGGACCGGGAAGGCCGCGATCTGGCGCCGACCTCGCTCGGCGGCAAGCTGACGCTCGTCCATTTCTGGGCGACCTGGTGTGGCACCTGCCGCGTCGAATTCCCGGCGATCGATGCGCTCCAGCGCGAGATGCGGGGCGACGGGGTCCAGGTGGCGGCGGTGTCGCTCGACCGGCTCGGTTGGCCGGCGATCGATCGCACCATCCAGGCGCTGGAGATCCGCGAGGTGACGCTGCTGCACGACCGTAATCGCGAAGCGGCGCTGAAGCTCGCGGTGCCCGGCCTGCCGACGACCGTGGTGCTCGACGGCGAGGGCCGCGAGATCGGCCGCATCGTCGGTGCCGGCGATTGGCAGGACGAGGCGCTGCGCGACAAGCTGCGCGAACTGGCGGGCAAGTGAGCCGCGGGCTCGACGATCATCGATGAACGGGGGTGTGAAACGATCGGGTCGTCGCGACCCGATCGTGGATGCTCACGCCTTGCGGCCGCGATGGATGGCGGCGATGCCGAAGGAGAGGTCGTCCCAGGCGACGGCTTCGAAGCCGGCATGGGCGACGAGGCCGGCGAAGGTCGGCTGATCGGGGAAACGGCCGATCGATTCGATCAGGTAGCGATAGGCCTCCGTCCGCCCCGACACGACCGTGCCGAGGACGGGAATGGCGGTGCGCGACCACGTCTCGTAGAAGGGCCGCAGCCACCAGCGGGCGCGGGAGAACTCCAGACAGAAGAAGCGTCCGCCGGGCTTCAACACGCGATGGATCTCGGCCAGCGCCACGTCGAGGCGGGTGACGTTGCGGATGCCGAAGGCGATGGTGACGAGGTCGGCCGAGGCGTCGGGTAGCGGCAGGTTCTCGGCCTCGGCCTCGATCCAGCCGACGCGATCGCCGCCGGGGCGGGCGCGGCCGACGTCCATCATCGCGGCGCTCGGATCGACGACCGAGACGGTGGCGCCGCGCCGGGCGATGCGGAAGGCGACGTCGCCGGTGCCGCCGCCGAGATCGAGGGCGATCTCGCCGGGTTTCGGATCGGCGTCGCGGACGAAACGGTCCTTCCAGGCCCGGTGGATGCCGAGGCTCATCAGATCGTTCATCAGATCGTAGCGCCGCGCCACACCTTCGAAGGTGGTGCGGATCAGCGCCCGGCGCTCCGCGGGATCGACATCGGCCCGGCCGAAGGTGCCGGCGAGGGGATCGACGATCGGCGCGAGGCCCTTCTCACCGCCGCTCACGAGCGCGCCTCGAGGACGGTGCGGATCTTCTCGGCCATGCGGGCGGCGGGCAGATTGTGACTGAGGCGGCCGACGACGTTGCCGTCGGGGTCGACGATGAAGATCGACGCGGTGTGATCCATCAGGTAGGGGCGGCCTTCGCCGACGTCGACCTTGGCGTATTTCACCCGCCAGGCCTTCGCCATCTGTTGCAGCTCGTCGGTCGTCGGGGTGACGCCGACGAGGCGGGGATGGAAGAAGGTCACGTAGCCGGCCATCACCTCGGGCTTGTCGCGGTCGGGATCGACGGTGACGAAGATCGGGGTCAGCTTCTCGCCGAAGGGGCCGAGCAGATCGAGCGCTTCCGCCATGGTCTGGAGACCGAGCGGGCAGACGTCGGGGCAGAAGGTGTAACCGAAATAGACGAGCCGCCAGCCGGTCTGCATCGCCTCGGGGAGCGGCTTTCCGGTCTGGTCCATGCCGAGGATGCGCTGGCCGGCGAAAGCGGGCGAGAGCGCGGCGAACAGGGTGGCGGTGGCGAGGGCGCCGAGAACGGTGCGACGCGTCGAGGCCATGGGTACTCTCCGTAGGTCGTCGAGGGCGACGATCAGTGGCTCGTGCCCTCGGAGAAGGTGATCTTGTTGAAGACGTTGTACTTGCCGACCGGCTTCTTCATCGGCAGGCGCTTCACCGGCTGCAGGGTCTCGGCGTCGTAGACGACGAGCGCGCCGTCGAGGTCCCACACCGAGACGAGGGCGTGGCGGCCGGAGCGATCGAATTCGGTATGGGCGGCGATCTTGCCCGGCTCGGGGGTCAGGACGGACGCGATCTTCAGCGTCCGCTTGTCGATGATCTGCATACCGTCCTTCTTCGCCCCCATCATGGCGTCGGCCCAGAAGTAGGGCGTCTTCTCGTGGGAGCGCAGGAAGAAGCCGGGACCCGACGTGGCGATGGTGTCGGTCACCGCCCAGGTCTCGGCGTCGATGATCGAGATCTTGCCCTCCTTGAGGTGCGGCGCGGCGATGACGCGGCGGCCGTCCTTCATGAAGGAGATGCCGGAGCCGAGATGCGGCATGCCGGGCAGCGGCAGGGTGGCGACGGTGACGCCGTCGTCGAGGCGGACGACCAGGGCGCTCGAGCCGTCGCGCGAGGCGCCGAGCAGATGGCGATAGCCGTGATCGAAGAAGAAGTCGTCGATGGCGTCGGCGACGGCGATGCGGCGCAGCGGGAAGTCGCGGCCGGACGGTGAGGCCTCGGTCGAGATCTCCCAGACCTCGGGAACGTCCTTCAGCGCCGCGACGAAGCTGCGGCGTTCGGGGGCCTGATAGACCGCGGAGACACGAGAGGACGTACCGGCCTTGTCGGCGACGTCGAATTGCTTCACCGGCGAAAGATCGAGGGCCGAGAGGATCACCAGGCTCGACGGCAGGTAGTTGGCGGCGGCCACCCACTTGCCGTTGGAGGAGAGCGCGATGTTGCGCATGTTGATGCCGGCGCGGACCTCGGCGACCACCGACAGCGTCCACAGGTCGTATTTGGTGATCCAGCCGTCGCGCGAGCCGAAGAAGACGTAACGGCCGTCGGGGGTGAACTTCGGGCCGCCGTGGAGGGCGAAGCGCGAGGCGAAGCGGGTGATCGGCTCGAACTTGTCGCCGTCGAGCAGGGTGACGTGATGGTCTCCCGCCTCGACCACGACGAAGAGGTTGAGCGGATCGGCGTCCCACACCGGCTTCGACGCCGTCGGGACGGCGTGGACCTCGCGGCTGGCGCGCACGTCGTCGAGGGTCCAGGTCGGCTGGACCTTCGGCTCCTTCAGAACGAAGGCGGCGAGCGCCGCGATCTCGGGCTCGCCGAGTTTGGAGGAGAAGCCTTCCATCTGGGTGGCGGCGCGGCCGTTCCGGATGGTCTCGCCGACTTCTTTCGCCTTGATGCGGCCGAGCGAGACCGGCAGCAGCGCCGGACCCTGGCCGCCGAGGCGGGTCTCGCCGTGGCAGGCGGCGCAGTGCTCGGCGTAGAGGGCGGCTGCGTCGGGCTCGGCCAGGGCGGCGCCGGCGACGATCATCGCGCCGACGAAGGCGGCGAGGCCGACGACACCGACGAGCGAGCGATCGAGCAGCGACAGCGGGCGAACCGGCCGCCGGCGCTCGGTGCGCAGCCAGAGATCGGCGCGATGGGTGAGGTCACGCCACACGATAGGGCTCATGGGACAATCCCCGGAACGGTGTCACGGCGAGCCGGTCGCGGTCGCCCGCGAGGCCGATCTCGGCGTCGGAGAGGTAACAGGCGGGATCCTCGGCGAAGGCGTCGCCGGTGAGGCGATAGGCGCGCACGCGGGTGTTGCCGCCGCACACGTCGAAGAAGGAACATTCGCCGCAGCGGCCGGAAATGGTCCGCGGGCGGGCCTTGAAGCCGGCCATCAGCGGATCGGAGGTGTCGGCCCAGATGTCGCCGAAGGGGCGTTCGAGCACGTTGCCGAGCGGGTAGTCCCACCAGAAGGAGTCGGGATGGACCTGCCCGAGATTGTCGATGTTGGCGACGTTGACGCCGGAGGCGTTGCCGCCCCATTCGGCGAGTTTGCCGCGCATGTGGTCGAGCTTGTCGGGGAAGTTCTCCTTCACCCACATCCAGAGGAAGGCGCCGTCGGCGTCGTTGTTGCCGGTGACGTATTCGCGATCCGAGCCGGCGAGCACGTCGGCCCAGGCGACGGCGAAGAGGCGGCGCATGGCGTCGCGGGTCACGGCGAACTCGGCGTCGGTGGCGCGGTTCTTGTTGCCGCGGCCCGAATAGACGAGGTGGGACAGGTAGAACTTGGTCGCGTCCTCGGCCCGCATCAGCTGGAGCAGCGCCGGGAAGCTCTCCTGGTTGTCGGTGGTCATGGTGAAGCGCAGGCCGACCTTGACGCCGCGAGTGGAGAGCCGGCGGATGCCGGCGATCGAGGCGTCGAAGGAGCCGGGGCGGCCACGGAAGCGGTCGTGGACGGCGCCGATGCCGTCGAGGCTGACGCCGACGTAGTCGAAGCCGGTGCTCGCGATGCGATCGGCGTGGGCGTCGTCGACCAACGCGCCGTTGGACGACAGCGACACCGAGAAACCGAGCGATTTGGCGCGATTCGCGATCTCGTAGATGTCCGGGCGCAGCAGCGGTTCGCCGCCCGACAGGATGATCGCCGGGACGCGCGCCGCCTTCAGGTCGTCGAGGACGCGGATGACTTGGGTCGTGTTCAGCTCGCCGGGGAAGTCGACGTCGCCGGAGATCGAATAGCAGTGCTTGCACAGGAGATTGCAGCGGCGGATCAGGTTCCAGATCACCACCGGGCCGGGCGGGTCGCGGCGCGGCCGCACCGGCGTCGGAGCGACCAGCTCCTGCAGGAATCGTGTCAGACGAAACATCGTCGTCCCCCTCTGGACGAAATCGCGGCCGACCTTAGAGGCGGCGCGGCGGCGCGGCCTTGACCGAAGTCGGGTCACGAAGTTCCACGTAGGGCCTTCGGGCGCGTCGGCGAGCGCCGGGTGATCCTACACCGATCTCGATGATCGCCGCTTCCGTCGGTCACGCGGGTCGGCGGTGCGTCAGCCGGAGATCCTCAGACCCGTCTTCTTCAGGATGCGGGTCGAATAGAGGATGTCGGAGGCGCGGGCGAAGCCGCCGAGGAGATCGACGATCTCGGCGCGTTTGGCCTCCACCTCCTCACGGCTCCTGCCGTGCACCATGGCGAACAGATTGTAGGGCCAATCGGGCAGGGCGCGCGGGCGGCGATAGCAGTGGGTGACGAAATCGGGGGCGCCGACGATTTCGCCGACGCGCTCGACTTCGCCGTCCTCGACGTCCCACACGGTCATGCCGTTGTGGGAAAGGCCGAGCCGGTAGTGGTTGGGCACCGCGCCGATGCGGCGGACGACGCCGGCCTCGAGCATGCGGGAG
This sequence comes from uncultured Alphaproteobacteria bacterium, assembly GCA_937873675.1. Lineage (GTDB taxonomy): Bacteria > Pseudomonadota > Alphaproteobacteria > Rhizobiales > Ancalomicrobiaceae > CALBKH01. The sequence continues at coordinate 6,411 of CALMYM010000050.1, forward strand.
AGGCGGGCGATGACCTCGGCCTCGTCGGTGCCGACGCGCGCGGCGACGTCGGCGTAAGGGCTCGGGGTCAGCGGCAGGCCGCCTTGCGTGGCGGCGATGATGGCGCGGTCGAGGGCGTCGAGCGGGGTGCGGCTCATGCTTCGACCCTCATACCGACGAAATACTCGCGCACCTTCGGGAAGAGCAGGACCTTCAACCCGGTCTTCGCCTCGATCGCGCGTTGAGCCGCGCCGATGCCGGCCGGGGTCTCGGTGGCGATGACGAACCACATGTTGAGAGGGTGGCGACGCTCGTAGTTGTGGGCGATCTCGGGTAGGTCCGTCAGCACCGCGGCGACCGCATCGAACCGATCGACCGGCACCGCCATGGCGGCGAGCGAGACGGCGCCGCCGAACTTCTCGGCGTCGAACATCGGTCCGAAGCGGGAGAGCACGCCGGAGGCGACGAGGCCGTGCAGGCGGGCGAGCAGCTCGGCTTCGGTGAGCCCCAAGGTCTCGGCCACCGCCGCATAGGGGCGGGGGACGAGCGGGAAGCCGCCCTGGAGCGAGTTGACGATGCGGCGGTCGACGTCGTCGAGCATCGTCGGGGTTTCGCCCGGTCTCACCGGTCCATCCTCGCGCCGGTCTGTTTGAAGCAACGGGTGGAGAAGAGGATGCGGTGGGCGATCGGCTCGGGCCAGCGGGCGAGCAGCGCCGCGGCCTCGTCCTCGACGGTCGCGCGATCGCGACCGTGGATCATGGCGTAGAGCCGATAGGGCCAATGCGGCGGCGCGGTGCGGCGGCGATAGAGCAGGGTGACGGCGGGCGAGCCGAGGAACGCCTCGGCGACGGCGTCGACCTGCGCCTCGGTGACGTCGAAGACCATCATGGCGTTCGAGGAGAAGCCGAGCGGGCGGTGGCGGACGATGTAGCCGATGCGCTTGACGATGCCGGCCTCGCAGAGCCCGGCGAGCATCGCCGTCACCTCGGTCTCGCCGAGGCCGAGGTCGGCGCCGATCGCGGCGAAGGGGCGCGAGACCAGCGGCAGGCCGTCGGCGAGGGCGGCGAGGAGACGTCGCTCGGCTTCGGTCGCCGAACGCTTCGCCGGCGTATGATCGTGCGGCCGGCAGGGGCCGTCGAGGGCGAAGCCGAGGTCGATGCGGTATTCGCGCTCGAGCCTGAGATCGAGGATGTCGCAGCCGGTGGCGGCGCGGAGCCGGTCGAGGGAGGCGTCGACGGCGGCGCGGTCGGCGCCGGTGGCGACGAACCAGATCGGCAGATCGGGGTGTTCGCGCTCGTAGTTGTGGTTGACGCCCGGCTCGGCCGAGACGATCTCGGCGATCTCGTCGATGCGGTCTCCGGGGCAGGCGACGGCGGCGAGCGTCGAGGCGCCGGCGGTGTTGAGCCGCACCACCAGGCCGAGGCGCGAGACGACGCCGCGGGCGATCATCTCGGCGGAGGCCTCGATCACGCTCTCCTCGTCGCGGCCGATCTCTTCGGCGATCGCCGCGAAGGGGCGGGCGACGAGCGGCAGGCCGCGTTGCCAGCCGTCGAGGAGGCGCTTCTGCAGGGGGGAGAGCAGAGGGGCGTGCATGAGGTCACACTCCCAGCCGGTGAGCGCGCGGGGTGAAGAAGATGCCGGACGGGCTCTTCGCCGCGATCTCGCCGATCTTGGTGAAGGTCCTGGTCTCGTGGATGTCGATGCGGTTCTCGTCGCGCACCGAGATCCACACCTCGTGGCCGCGCGGCGAAAACTCGAGATGGAGGACCGCCGGGCCGGGTTTGAACGAGTGCACCACCTTCAGGCTCGGCACGTCGATCACCTCGACCGTGTCGTTGTGGGGGTGGGCGTAGTTGACCCAGACCTGACGGCCATCGGGGCGGGCGACGCAGAAGACCGGTTGGCCGTGGACGGCGATGCGGCCGACCTCGTGGAACGTGTTGCGGTCGACGGCCAGAACCTCGTGATGGGCGACCGCCGGCATCAGCAGGAGATCGCCGGCCGAGCCCCAGCCCTCCATGTGCGGCATCTTGTAGACGGGCAGCGGTTCGGCGCCCTTGCCGTAGCCGGCGAGAACCTTCTCGGGCTTGGCGCCTTCGGTCCACAGGTCGAGCCGGGTCAGCGCGTCCTCGCCGAACAGGCCGGCGATGTACCAGCGTCCGTCGGAGGTGGCGACGCCGTCGTAGGGAAGGCGGCCGATGTCGGGATATTTCGTCAGTTTCGGGGCGCGGGCGTCGGAGAAGTCACCGATCCAGATCTCGTCGCCGTCGAGCAGCGACCAGGCGAAGGTGCGGAACGGCAGATCGACGAGACCGACGGTCTTCGACGGCGCGCCGCGGCGGTCGATCGCCGGCACGTCGGCGAGCATCTCCAGGGTCTCGGCGTCGAAGACGCGGACGCCGCCGGGCTTGTAGTTCGACACGGCGACGAGCTTGCCGTCATCGGAGATGGCGCCGCCGATGGCGTTGCCGCCCTGGACGACGCGTTTGACGATCGAAGCGGTGAGAAGGTCGACCTTGGTGAGGCCGCCATCGCGGCCGAAGACGAAGGCGTAGCGCTCGGAGCGGTCGTAGACCAGCGAGGCGTGGCTCATGTCGCCGAGGCCTTCGATCCGCGCCAGCGTCGAACGGGTGGTGGTGTCGACGAGGAGCAGCGAGCCGGTGGCGCGCTCGACGATCAGGCCGAGGTCGCCGGTGCCACGGACCATCGGTTCCGCGGCGCGGACGGCGGTGGGCAAGAGGCCCGCCGCCAGACCGGCGCTCGCGGCGCGGAAGAGACCGCGGCGGGAGGCCGGAGCAGTGGTCATTGCGGCAGCCCTCGCTTGAGCGCTTCGGCGATGAAGAGGGCTTCGTCCTGGCTCAGGAGCCCCTTCCATGGCGGCATCGGCGTGCCGGGAATGCCGTCGAGGATGATCTCGGCCAACACTTCGACGGAGCGGTCGGAGACGTTCTCGGGCAGGAGCGGTTTGCCGAGGCCGCCCTGCAGGGTGAGGCCGTGGCAGGAGCCGCAATCCTGGACGAGGAGATGGGTGAGGCGCGTCTTCGTCGCGGCATCCGGTTCGGAGCGCGCCGCCGAGATCGGCGAAGCGACGAGCACCGCCGCCAGGAGCGGCAGCGCCAGAGCCGGGAGGGTGGCGACGACGGGCCTCATTTCTTCGCCCCTTCGACGATGACCTTGCCGCGCATCCAGGGATGGGGACCGCAGATGAAATCGTGCTCGCCCTCGTCGAGGTCGACGGGTTGTTCGACGGTCTCGTCGGGGAAGAAGCGCTGGCTCTCGGCGCGGCCGTCGGCCTTGAACCACACCGAATGGGAGGTGCGCTTCTCGACGTTGACGAAGAGCAGCTTCTGACCGGCCTTAACGGTGACGGTCTCCGGGCAGAAGACCTCTTTCCAGGTGGCGACCACCACGGTGCCTTCGGCGATCGGATGTTCGGCGAGCCAGTCCTTGAGGCGCGGTTCGGCCTCGGCACAGATCGCGGCGCGCTCTTCCGGGGAGAGCTTGGGGCTCTGGGCCGCGGCGGGTCCGCAGGCGGGGAGGACGAGGCCCGCCCGGGGCCCCCCCGCCCAAACCGTCCGCCCCTGTGGGGGGGGCGCACGCCGGGGCACGGCGGGGGGCGGGGGCCCGGGGCGGCGCGGGGGGGGAGGGGGCGCGGCCCCGCCATGACCGCCCCGATCAAGCGTCTCGACCCTTGGGGGTGGTCGTCACGCAGGTGCCGGGCGAGGGCGGTCATGGCGGTTCTTCTCACTTCTTGGTGGCGACGATTTCGGCGTCGGCGAGGTCGAGACCGAACTTGAGCGCCAGCGACACGTGATGGAAGCGGGCCGAGGCATGGTCGTCGTGGAGCGCGATGCCGATGATGTAGGTCTTGCCCGGTTCGATCGCCAGTTCCTTGGTCGAAGCGGCCGCGAGCGAGCGGGTCATGGTGACCGTCCAGGTGTCGCCGTCGAGCGTGCCGGTGGCCTCGATCGGGCTGCCACCCTCCATGATGCGGTCCGCCAGGATGTAGCCGTGCTCGGGCGCGGCGCCGGAGCGGAAGCGCATCAGGTCGAGGAAGGAGCCGGCCTTGAGCATCGCTTCGATGTCGGCGGCGGGCTTCAGCTTGTTCCAGCCGCCACGCGCTCCCGAATCGCCCTTGAGGTCGACTTCGGTGCGGGTGTCGGCGAGGTACTTGCGGACGCCGTCGGTGAGATTCAGCTCGGCCGGGCCGGCCTTCAGCGCGTCGGTCTTGGGGGCGTCCGGCATGGTGCGGGCGTCGGAGTGGCACGAGGTCCAGCAGCCGGCCTGATCGATGCGCTCGATACCTTCGGCCTTGGCGAGGGTGACGGCGAGCTTCACCTGGTTCACCGGGTCGAGCTTGCCGCCCTCGGCGAAGGGAACCGGCACATGGGCGACGTTGGTCCACTGGAAGCGGAAGTGCAGCTTGTCCGCGTCGTAGACCACCTGGACGCCGACGTCGACGTTGCCGCGCTTGCCGGGGATGGGGGTCGGCTCGGCCTTTTCGCCCGAGACGATCTTGGCGCCCATCTCTCGGGTTTCCTTGATGTGGCATTCGGCGCAGCGATCGCCGGACTTCAGGTAGGTGCGAGCGCCGCCGTGGTCGCGGCCGGTCTGCACCCACTCGTAGGAGGCGATGCCGGGATAGAAGAGGTTGACCTTCTGCACCTTGACGCCGGCCCAGTCGATGCCGCCGGTCGAAGCGGCGGCGGCCGGTGCGGCAGCGGGAGCTGCGGCGGCGGCCGGAGCAGCGGCCGGAGCGGCGCCTTCGGCCGGCTTGGCGGCGGCGAGGGCGGCGGCGATCTTCGCCTGCGCCGCCTTCTCGATCTCGGCCTTGGCCTGGGCGACCCTGGTCGAGGCGATGGCGTCGGCGGCGGCGGCGATCTCGGCGTCCTTGGCCTTGGCGGCGGCGGCTTCCTTCGCCTCGGCGCGAGCGAGGCCTTCCTTGTAGGTTTCGGGGATCGGGCGGGCGAAGGCGGCGATCGGCTTCTCCAGTGCCTCCATCTCGGCGTCGGTCAGGCGATCACGCACGTTCTTGTGGGCGATGCCCTTGTGACAATCGATGCAGGTGTTGCCGGCTTCCATCGCCGCCATGTGCTGCTTGCGAGCACGCGGGCGCTGGTTCTCCGGGTTCATGCCTTCGAAGGTGTGGCAGTTGCGGCATTCGCGGCTGTCGGTCGCCTTCATGCGCTCCCACTCGTGCTTGGCGAGGGTGAGGCGCTTGGCGTCGAACTTCTCCGGCGTGGAGATCGAACCGGTGAGCTTGCCCCAGACTTCCTGGGACGCCTGGATCTTGCGGATGATCTTGTGGGTCCAGTCCTTCGGCACGTGGCAGTCGGAGCACACGGCGGAGACGCCGGTGCGGTTGGCCGCGTGGATGGTGCCCTTGTACTCCTGATAGACGGTGCTCTCCATCTCGTGACACGAGATGCAGAATTCCTTGGTGTTGGTCGCTTCCATGGCGGTGTTGAAGCCGCCCCAGAACACGATACCGGCGACGAACCCGCCGGCGGTCAACGTCAGGATCGACCAGGAGACGCTCGGACGACGCAGAGTGCTCCAGAGCGAAGACAAGTTCCCGAAGAGGCCCGCCATGGGTCCGGCTCCTACCGATGGGCGAAAACAGAGGAGGAGAAGCCTCCGGGGGCGGCGCCCCCGGAGGCGGGAGACATCAGTAGATGTCGTGCTGGGTGTTGTAGACGTTGAACTTGCCGGTCGGGGTGATCAGCTTCGGATCCTTGACGACCGCCTTCACCTTGCGGGTGGCGTCGTCGAAGACCACGACCGCCGAAGGCTCGGTCTTGCCGGCCCACAGCGACACCCACACCTCGGTGCCGTCCTTCGAATATTCGGGCTGGGTCACGCGCTTGATCGCCTTGGACTCCGGCAGGCCGGCGAGCTTGGCGACGTTGATGATCTCCGGAGCCTTGTCGAGGTTGGTCAGGTCGTAGACCGCGACCGACTCGGCGATGTCCTTCTCCGGATTCTGCGGCGCGTCGGCCCACAGGTTCTTGGACTTCGGATGGGTCTTCACGAAGAGGTTGCCGGCGCCCATGTGCTTGAGCTCCTGCACCACCTTCCAGGCGTTGGCCGGGTTCTTCTCCGGATCGGTGCCGATCAGGGTGATCACGTCGGCGCCGAGATGGCCCGTCGCCCAGACCGGACCGAACTTCGGATGGACGAAGTTCGCGCCGCGACCCGGATGCGGGATCTTCTTGGTGTCGACGAGCGCGGCGAGCTTGCCTTCCTTGGTGTCGACGACGGCCACCTTGTTGGAGGCGTTGGCGGCGACGAGGAAGTAGCGGCCGGTCGAATCCCAGCCACCGTCGTGCAGGAACTTGGCCGACTCGATGGTGGTGGTCTTCAGGTTCTTGATGTCGGAGTAGTCGACGAGCTGGATGAGGCCGGTCTCCTTGATGTTGACCACCCACTCCGGCTTGATCTGAGACGACACGATCGAAGCGACGCGCGGCTCGGGATGATATTCGCCGTCGACGGTGATGCCACGGGTCGAGACGACCTTGAGCGGCTTCAGCGTGTCACCGTCCATGATGACGTACTGCGGCGGCCAGTAGGAACCGGCGATCGCGTACTTGTCCTCGTAGCCCTTGAACTTCGAGGTGTCGACGGAGCGGGCGTCGAGACCGACCTTGAGCTCGGCGACGACGGCGGGCTTCTCCATCCACAGATCGATCAGCGACAGCAGGCCGTCGCGGCCGATGACGTAGACGTAGCGGCCGGAGGCCGACAGACGCGAGATGTGGACGGCGTAGCCCGTCTTCACGCGGCTGATGATCTGCTTGGTGTCGCCGTCGATGAGGGCGATCTCGCCCGCGTCGCGCAGCGTCACGGAGAAGACGTTCGACAGGTTGATGGAGTTCATCTGCTTGGTCGGACGCTTGTCCGGCGCAACGATGTTCTTCCAGGACGCCATCATGTCCTTCATACCCCACTCCGGCGGGGCGACAGGCGGCATCTGGATGTAGGTCGAGATCAGCTTGATCTCGTCCTTGCTGAGGATGTCGTCGAAGTTGACCATGCCGCCGTCGGTGCCGTTGGCGATGATCTTCTCGAGGCGGGACTGGCCGAGCTTGAGCGTGCCACCCTCGGTGACGGTTCCGTCGGCGGCTTTCTTGGTCCAGGCGGGCTCGAGGTTCTTACCCGTGGCGCCCTTGCGCAGAACGCCGTGGCAGCCGGCGCAACGCTGGAAGTAGATGGTGTTGCCCTGCTCCATCTGCTCCTTGGTGAGCGTCGGGGGGGCATCGGCGGTCTGAGCGAAGCCGGCGCTGGGCAGCGCGGCGAGCATGAGGCTCGCGAGCGCGGCACCGCCGAGAAGCTTCGCCGAATGGAATACGGCGTGGGTCATGTTCCTCTCCTACAGGGACCGAACGACCTCGACAGTTGGTCACGAATCCGTGAGTCCGCCTTGAAAACGATCAAGACGACGCTCCTCGCGTCGGGGAAGATCGGAAAATGATGTCGGAGCTCTCCCGAACCACGTGTTTCAACGCATGCGTGGCGGTGGTGGTGGCCTTGCTCGCCGCCCCGCCCGTGGTTCGTGCCGAGGATAGTCCGCTGGAGGCGATGCGCAAAGCCGCGGCGAGTGGATCGGCCATGCAGGGCCACGACTCCGAAGCGCGGATGCGCGATCCCGCGGCGGAAGCGCGGTGGCGACGGTTGTTCTTCGATCCGGCGGGGCGCGAGGAGGGCGAGGCGCAGGTCTTCTGCGACCACCGCGCGGCGCGACGCCCCGATTCGATCGCCGGACCGGGGGCGGTGGCGATCCTGTGGGCGCCGGCGAACGGTCGGGTGCTCGCCCGGCGCTGGGAGAGTTCGTCCGGTGCGCCGATCGATCTCGACGCGGTGAAGACGCGGGTCGGAACGGCGCCCGGTGCGATCGTCGACGGGCTCGCCTTCCTCCGCTGTCGGTGACAGGATCGCCGCGACGGACGGTCGTCCGACCGCCGGGGGATCCTCACGATGCTCTTCATGGTGATCGAACGTTTCCGCGACGCCGACATGGTGCCGATCTATCAACGGCTGCGCGCCGAGGGGCGAATGCTTCCCGACGGGCTCGACTACGTCGACAGCTGGATCGAGCCGAATTTCGCCCGTTGCTTCCAGTTGATGCGCTGCGACGACCTGCGGCTCCTCCAGCAGTGGGTGTTGAAATGGCGCGGTCTCGGCGTCTCGCTGGAGATCGTGCCGGTGGTGCCGTCGAAGGACACCCGCGAGGTCGTGGCACCGCTCCTCGACCAACTGGAGGCGGAGGCCGGTTCGCCGGCTTGACCTCCCGGTCTCCTCGTTCCGACCCCGTCCTATCGGTTCCGACGCGTGGAGAGCGGCGATCGGGCCGATCGGGCGTTCCGGACCGGCCGGAACATGGTAGAGAGGGCCTCGCGCCCCGACCTTTCGGCCTTCCGGAGATCCCATGTTCGAGACCCTCGCCGAGCAGCCCGCCGACGCCCTCCTCGCCCTCATCGGCCTCTTCCGCGACGATCCGCGGCCGGGGAAGCTCGACCTCGGGGTCGGCGTCTATCGCGACGAGACCGGCGCGACGCCGATCATGCGGGCGGTGAAAGAGGCGGAGCGGATCCTGCTCGAGACGCGCACCACCAAGTCCTATCTCGGACCGGAGGGCGATCTCGCTTTCGTCGACCTGTTGAAGCCGATCGCCTTCGGCGCCGATCCGGGGGCGCGGCTCGTCGGCGTGCAGACGCCGGGCGGCACCGGTGCGCTGCGCCTCGGTGCGGAGCTGATCGGGCTGGCGAAACCCGGCGCGCGGGTGCTGGTGGGCATGCCGACCTGGCCGAACCACGCGCCGATCATCAAGGCGACCGGGCTGACTCTGGTCGCCCACCCGTTCTTCGACGTGGCGAGCCAGACGCTCGATTTCGCCGGGTTGAAGGCGGCGGTCGCCGCCGCCGGACCGGGCGACGTGGTGCTGCTGCACGGCTGCTGCCACAACCCGGCCGGCGCCGATCTCGACGAGGCGCAGTGGGACGAACTCGCCGATCTCCTTCTGGCGCGCGGCGTGACGCCCTTCGTCGATCTCGCCTATCAGGGGCTCGGTCGCGGCCTCGACGAGGACGCCTACGGCACGCGCCGGCTGATGGCGGTGCTGCCGGAGGTGCTGATCGCCTATTCCTGCGACAAGAACTTCGGGCTCTATCGCGAGCGCGTCGGGGCGATCTATGCGCTCGCCCGCGACGAGGCCGCGGCGGCGACGGTGAAGTCCAACATGGCGGCGCTCGCCCGCGTCAACTGGTCGATGCCGCCGGATCACGGCGCGGCGATCGTGCGCACCGTGCTGGAGAGCGCGGTCCTGACCAAGGTCTGGCGCGAGGAACTCGACCGGATGGGGGCGCGGGTGCGCGAGGTGCGCGCGGCGCTGGCCCGGGCGGATCAGCGCCTCGCCTTCCTCGCCCGCGAGCAGGGTATGTTCTCGACCCTGCCGCTCGCCAAGGAGCAGATCGCCCGGCTCCGCGAGGATCACGCGGTCTACATGGCCGGGTCCGGTCGCATCAACATCGCCGGCCTGCAGGTCGCCGACGTGCCGGCTTTCGTCGAGGCGCTGGCGGCGGTGGGCTTCCCCGGCTGAGGTGTCCCGCCCGTGACGGAAAACGACGAAGAGGGGCGCGGTCGAACCGCGCCCCTCTTCTTTTCTCACGTCCGTGATCGGCAGCGAAGCGTTGCCGCGGCGCGCTTTCGGCGCCGCGGTGGTCCGGCTCATTTCTTGAGCAGGCCGGACTTCTCCTCTTCGAGATAGGCGGCTTCGGCGGCGGTCAGCTCGATCGAGTCGTAACCGGTGACCATGGTCTTGACGTAGTGGGTCACCGTCTTGCCCGTCGTCGTCATGTAGACGTGGATGACCACGAAGGTGATCATCAGGAACGCCGCCGCGGTGTGGACGAAGGCGACCGCCGGCAGGCCGATCGTGCCGATCGCCCACTGCGACCACCACGGATAGGTCAGGTAGACGATGCCCGAGGCCCACAGCGCCGGCCCGATCATCACCATGAAGAACAGGTAGGCGAGAGACTGCAGCGCATTCTGCTTACGGCGCAGGGTCTTCGAGTAGGGATGGGGCGCCCCGGTGAGGATGCCCCAGGCGTAGAAACGGATCACCGCCGGGAGCCCGGAGAGCTGCGGCAGGTACTGCTTCCACTGGCCGGTGGTGAAGTGCCAGAAGGTGGTGAGGAACCACAGTGCGATCAACGCCAGAGCGGCGGTGGTGTGCAGGTTTTCCGCCGCTTCGAAGCTCATCAGTCCGTGGGTCCCGTGCAGACCGAATCCGGAGAAGGTCAGCACGAAGATCAGCAGGGCCTGGGACCAGTGCCAGAAGCGCTCGTAACGCGAGTAGATCATCACCGAGCGCTTGGGCGGCTTCGCGGCGGGTGCGGAGGCGAGGGTCGTGTCGCTCATCAGTGGGCTCTCGTCGTCTTCTTGCGCATCAGGATGCGCGCGGCGCTGTGGCCGAGGATGCCGAGGATGGTCAGGCCGAGGGCCGCATAGCCGAGCAGGTCGAGCCAGCGGAACGTGTCGCGGCCGGGGAGGTAGACGCCGGTGATGTCGCCGAGGCGGCCATCGTGCGAATGGCACTCGGCGCAGTTCAGGGCCTTGCCCTTGGGCGCGACCATGTGGGTGATCGGCCAGTACATTCGCGTCTCGATGAAGTCGACCTTGCCGCTCCACGGCAGACCGGCGTACTCCATGCCGAACTTCACCGACTTCTGGATGTCGAAGTTGCCCCAGAAAGCGCTGTCGTCCTTGCCGAAGACGTGGTTGACCACGAGAGTCTTGAGTTCGGGATCGTAGGGCTGCTTACCCTTCATCTCCTTGAAGGGCCAGATGCGGGCCTTGGGATCGGCTGCGCCGCCGTTCAGCTTGTTGAGATGGAGCAGGCTCTTGTCGTCGAACTTGTCGCCGATGTTCACCTGTTCGATGACGCCGTTGTACCATTTGTAGGTCGGACGGACGTTCTCGCCGTAGGCGAAGTCGCCCTTCTCGGCCGAGTACTTCAGGTGACCGTGGTCGTCCTTGATGAAGATCGGCTTGCCGTCGGCGTCCTTCTTGCCGGCGGTCGACCAGTCCCACAGCATCTTGGTGGCGACACCGCCACGGGCGAATTCGGGGATGTGGCAGGTCTGGCAGGCGACGCGATCGGTGTGATCGTTGAGCTTGGAGACCTTGTGCGGCTCGGCGCCGTGGCAGCTCTCGCAGGTCGCCCGGTCGTGATCGTCCTGCGGCAGGTCCTTGCCGTGCGTGTCGATCGAGCGGGTGGCGTAGCGCGAGCCGGACTGGATGTGGGCGTTGAAGGTGTGGCAGGTCGCGCAGGTCATGTTCTGACCGTCGGGCGACATGTGCACGTCGAGCTCCTTCGACGGTTTGATCAGCGAGGTGTCGAGGTCGCCGTGCTTGACCGCGTCGCCGCCGCCGCCGTTGAAGTGGCAGGCGCCGCAGTTCTCGCGACCGGGCGCGCCGACGGAGCGGGCGATCTTGGCGAGATCCGGAGGCGGCACGATCTTGTCGCCGACCTTGCGTTCGACATACGCGGGGTGGCCGGCGTCGGTCGGGACCTTCTTGTAGGTGCCGGTCTTGTCGTGGCAGGCCAGACAATCGACGTTCGACGGCTCGTTCGGCGGCGGTTGACGTGCGTCGGTCCAGCCGTAGCCGGCATGGCAGGAGGTGCAGCGCGGCTCGTTCGACAGCGGCGAACCGCAGAACGAGTTCATGGTGCGCGCCTTGCCGAGCCGCTTGCCGGTCGTCGGACTGATCGTGTCCCACTTCCAGTGGATCGACTGCATCACCTGATGGCTCGCCTCGGTATGACACGAGAGGCAGGCCTTGGTGACCTCGGGACCGGAGGTGAAGGGGCCTTCGAGCGCCTTGAACTTGGTGTGGTCGGCGGTGCTCTTCTTGACGGCCTTCGACTTCTCGGCGGCGATGGCCGACGGACCAGGCGTCTCGACGGCCACGGTCGGTCCGGCGAACGCGAGCGCGATCAGAAGAGCCAGACCGGCTCTGATGGAAACTCCCCGCAGCATTTTTCCCCCCAGAGGGTCTCTACCGCCGTCCGCCGCCCGGCGAGGCAGTGGCGTGGTGGATTTGTTGTATTCCGAAACAATAATATATCGGACGTCGATCTTTGGCCGTGAACGGGTGAATGCGGCGGAACGTCACCGGCGGTCGGCATCGATCTCGTGGGGAGCGGGGCGCCTCCGGCGCTCGGAAACAGCCGTGTTTCGTCCGACGCGTCGCAGCGACCGAGGTGAAGAAGTTCTACGCGATGTGTAATTTTTCAAATAAGGGCATGCCGACGAGAAAAAGCCCTCGCCGGGGTCGGCGAGGGCTCGTCGCGGCGGACGACGACGGTTCGCGCGGGCGCGGTCCGTGTCATCCCGCCCGGGCGCGGGCGGCGGGCCCCACCCACCCAGGCGCGTCCCGCCGGGGGCGT
>CALMYM010000051.1 GCA_937873675.1 uncultured Alphaproteobacteria bacterium
CGAGGCGCTGGCGAAGCTCGGAGGGGCGGCATGAGTTTCGACGGCGTCGAGGTCTTCGCGGTGGTGGCGGCGGCGACGAACCGGGTGATCGGTCGCGACAACGCGCTCCCTTGGCGGATCTCGTCGGATCTGAAGCACTTCAAGCGGTTGACCATGGGATGTCCGATCGTCATGGGGCGGCGGACCTTCGCCTCGATCGGCAAGCCGCTGCCCGGCCGCACCAACATCGTGGTGACCCGCGACGCGGGTTACTCGGCCGACGGGGTGGTCGCGGTGGCGTCACTCGAAGCGGCACTCGCGTACGGGGCGCGGATCGCGCGCGAGATGGGAGCCGCGGGGATCGCGCTGGTCGGCGGCGGCGACGTCTACGCCCAGGCATTGCCCTTCACCGACCGGGTCGAATTGACCGAGGTGAAACTCGCGCCGGATCCGGTGGGGGCGGTGTTCTTCCCCGAGCTTCCCGCGACCGAGTGGGTCGAGGTGACGCGGGTGCCCGGTGAGCGGACGGAAAAGGACGAAGCGGACTTCGACTTCGTCACGTTGAAACGGCGGTGAGGTGCGACGATCCCGTCGCTTCACTCGGCGGCGATGTCGGGGATGGCGCCGGCGGCGAGGTGGCGCGACGCGGCGAGGACTTCGAGCGCGACGATCCGCCCGTCGGCATCGAAATCGAGGACGACACCCGGCGCGACCTCCTCGGACTCGACGATGCGGCCTTCGGCGAAGCGAAGGTAGAGCGCGTCGGTCTCCTGGTCGTAGTGCGTCTTCATCGGCGTCGTCCACGGTCGAGGAAAGCGATGATCACACGAATTCCGCTGGCGTCGGTCGCATATACCACGCGGAGCAGGCGACCGTCACGTTCGGGGACCGCTGCCCAGGCGCGTCGCAGCGACGGATCCGAAGGGTCCGCTTCGTCGGCGAACGGGTCGCGAAGGGTTCGGTCGACCCATTCCGCGGCGATCTCACGTTCGCGCATCACCTCCAGGGCGTGACGGGTGTAGACGATCGTCATGGAGTGGCTCGCCGAGGCATCGTTCGATCGAAACAACCGGTGCGTGTTTTTCGCCCGTACCATGGAGAGGGCCGTAACGGCAATCCTTTCGGCGGTCGGCGCGAGGGGCGGGAGGAGCGGATCGCACTCGCGGCGTTCACCGAACTCGATGAGGTCTCGTCGAAACCCGGCCGCCGTCCGTTGAAACCCCTCGGGTGGATACCTATACATCTGGAGTGCTTCGACGCCGGGAGGCGTGACGGGGAGGGCGAGGTGTCGTCCGCGCGTCACGCGAGGCGTCGGAAGTGATCAGGACAAGGATACGACATGCCCTGGAGCAACCAGAACGGCGGTGGCGGATGGAAGGGCGGCGGTGGCGGCCCTTGGGGTCAACCGCCGCGCGGCCCCTCCGGTGGTGGCAATCAGCCGCCGGATCTCGAGGAACTGCTGCGCCGCAGTCAGGAGAAGCTGAAGGACTGGTTGCCCGGTGGCGGCGGCGGTTCGGGCGGTGGCGGCGGTATCGCCGGCCTCGGCGGCAAGGGGTTGGCGCTGGTGGCGGTCGGCGCCGTGGCGCTGTGGCTCCTCACCGGTTTCTACCGGGTCGAGCCCGATGAACTCGGTGTCGAGCTGGTGCTCGGCCGGGTGACGTCGCAGACCACGCCGGGCCTCAACTACAACGTTCCCTATCCGCTCGGTCAGGTCTACACGCCCAAAGTCCTGGCGGTGCGCGAAATCTCGGTCGGCCAGCGCGACTTCGACACGGCGCGCGGCGTTCCGGGGCGCGACATCCCCGACGAGAGCCTGATGCTGACCGGCGACGAGAACATGGTCGACGTGTCGTTCAAGGTGCAGTGGAACGTCAAGGACGCGGCGGCGTTCCTGTTCAACATCCAGTACCCGGAAGCGACGGTGAAGGCGGTGGCCGAGAGCGCCATGCGCGAGATCATCGGCAAGAACTCGATCGAGATGATCCTCACCGAGAACCAGCGCCGCATCGAGAACGACGTGCGCGGGCTGATGCAGAAGACGCTCGACGACTACAAGTCGGGGGTCGAGGTGCGACTGGTCAACATGTACCGGGTCAACCCGCCGACCCAGGTCATCGACGCCTTCCGCGACGTCCAGGCGGCGCGCATCGACGCCGAGCGCCTGCAGAACGAGGCGCAGACTTACGCCAACCGCATCGTGCCGGAAGCGCGCGGTCAGGCGGCGGCGGTCACCGCCCAGGCGCAGGCCTATCGCCAGCGCACGGTCGAAGAGGCGCGCGGTCAGGCCGATCGCTTCGCCAAGGTGCTGGAAGAGTACAAGCACGCCCCCGAGGTCACCCGCGAGCGTCTCTATCTCGAGACGATGGAGCGCGTTCTCGGCGGCGTCGACAAGGTGCTGGTCGATCAGGGCAAGGGCGAGGGCGGCATCCAGCCCTTCCTGCCGCTCGATCAGTTGACCCGTAGTCCCCGGACCAAGAGTGGAGCCACGCCATGAAGACCGGCATTCTCGGTTTCGTCGGCGTGCTCGTCGCCGCCGTCCTCGTCGTCGCCTCCGGCGCCGCCTACATCGTCTCGCCGACCAACCAGGCTCTGGTCCTGCAGTTCGGTCAGGTGAAGCGGGCGGTGGTGGAGCCGGGGCTCTACTTCAAGGTCCCGTTCATCCAGAACGTCGAGTACCTCGACAAGCGCATCCTCGACATCGATCTCGAGCCGCAGGAACTGATCGCCTCGGACAAGAAGCGTCTGGTGGTCGATGCCTTCGCCCGTTATCGCATCGTCGACCCGGTGCAGTTCTACCAGGGCGTACGCACCGTTCAGGGCGGCAATCAGCGCCTCAACACCTTCCTGTTCTCGGCGGTGCGCGCCGTGCTCGCCGACGCGACCTTCTTCGCGGTGGTGCGCGACGACCGCGCCGGGATGATGGAGAAGATCCGCTCGCAGGTCGACGCGGAAGCCAAGGGCATCGGCGTCGACATCGTCGACGTGAAGATCCGCCGGGCCGATCTGCCGCAGAAGAACTCCGAAGCGGTGTTCCAGCGCATGCAGACCGAGCGTCAGCGCGAGGCGACCGAGCTGCGCGCCAAGGGCTCGGAAGAGAGCCAGCGCATCAAGGCGAAGGCCGATGCGGAGAAGGAGGTCCTGCTCGCCGAGGCCAGCCGTGACGCCGAGCGCGTACGCGGTGCGGGTGACGCGGAACGGATCAAGGTCTTCGCCGAATCCTTCGGCAAGGATCCGGAGTTCTTCGCCTTCTATCGCTCGATGCAGGCCTACGAGACGGCGATGAAGCCGAACGACACGCGGCTGCTGATGTCGCCCAGGACCTCCGAGTTCTTCCGCTTCCTCGCCGATCCGTCGGGTGCGAAGGCGGCGGCGCCGGAGAAGTGAGGCGATGGAAGCCGGATCGGGGTTCTCCGACCTCGCGGTGGCGCTCGGCCTCGTGCTGGCGCTCGAGGGCGCGGTCTATGCCGCCGCGCCCGGCTTCATGAAGGACATGCTGTCGAGGGTCGGCGAGATCCCCGACGGCGTGCTGCGCTGGAGCGGCCTCGTCGCTCTGGTCGCCGGCGTGGGGTTGGTGTGGGCGGTGCGCGGGTGACGTCACATTACGGCGATGTAACCCGTGAAGCCGCGTTTCCGCCCGAATCCGTCCGAAGATGAACGGCGCGCGGGGCCTCCCGCGCTCGGAACATTCCCTCGAAAGGACACCACTCTCGATGAAGACGCTCTCGAAGATCGGTTCGTCGCGGACCCTCTCTCGCCTCGCGGTCGCCGCGGTGTTGGCGGCCGGGCTCGCCGGATCGCCGGTCACGACGGTTCCGGTTCTGGCCGGCCCGCCGACCGCCGCGGGGCCCGCTTCGGTCGCCGATCTCGCCGAGAGCCTGCTCGACTCGGTGGTCAACATCTCGACGTCGCAGACGGTGGCGACGGAGCAGCGCAACATCCCGATCCCGCGGGCGCCGGAAGGCTCGCCCTTCCAGGACTTCTTCGACGAGTTCTTCAAGAACCAGGGCAAGAACGGCGGCGCGCCGCGCAAGATCCAGTCGCTCGGCTCCGGCTTCGTCATCGAGGCGGACGGCTACATCGTCACCAACAATCACGTCATCGACGGGGCCGACGAGATCACCGCCAACTTCCCGGACGGCACCAAGCTCAAGGCGAAGCTGATCGGCACCGACAAGAAGACCGACATCGCGCTGCTCAAGGTCGAACCGACGAAGCCGCTCAAGGCGGTGAAGTTCGGCGACAGCGACAAGGCGCGGGTCGGCGACTGGGTGATGGCGATCGGCAATCCGTTCGGCTTCGGCGGCTCGGTGACGGTCGGCATCGTGTCGGCGCGCAATCGTGACATCCACGCCGGCCCCTACGACAACTTCATCCAGACCGACGCGGCCATCAACAAGGGCAACTCCGGCGGCCCACTGTTCGACATGTACGGCGACGTGGTCGGCATCAACACCGCCATCGTCTCGCCGACCGGCGGCTCGATCGGCATCGGCTTCGCGGTGCCCTCGAAGACCGCTTCGGCCGTCGTCGCCCAGCTCAAGGAGTTCGGCGAGACCCGGCGTGGCTGGCTCGGCGTGCGCATCCAGGGCGTCACCGACGACATCGCCGAGGGCCTCGGCCTGAAGGAGCCGAAGGGCGCGCTGGTCGCCGGCGTCACCGACAAGGGTCCGGCCGACAAGGCGGGCATCCAGGCCGGCGACGTCATCGTCAAGTTCGACGGTCAGGAGGTTCCGAACGTCCGCGAACTGCCGCGCATGGTCGCCGACACGCCGATCTCCAAGAAGGTCCAGGTGGTGGTGCTGCGCAAGGGCAAGGAGGTCGCCATCGACGTCCAGCTCGGCCGGCTCGAAGAGGGCGAGAAGCTCGCCGCGAACGAGAAGCCGGGCAAGAGCGATGCGATGAAGACCGCGGTGACGCAGAAGGTCGCCGGCCTGACGCTGGCGCCGATCGACGCGGCGCTCAGGACCAGGTTCAAGATCAAGGACAGCGTCGCCAAGGGTCTCGTCGTGACCGACGTCGACGCCGACTCGGCCGCGGCCGAGAAGCGGATCGCCGCCGGCGACGTGGTGCTCGAGGTCGGCCAGGAAGAGGTGAAGAGCGTCGAGGACGTGACCAAGCGCTTCGAGGCCGCCAAGAAGGACGGCCGCAAGCGGGCTCTTCTGCTCCTCTCCAGCGCCGAAGGCGAGATGCGCTTCGTGACGCTGTCGGTGGAGTGAGATCGCCCCGCCCCCTGAGACATGCGAACGGCGCCGGAGCGATCCGGCGCCGTTTTTCGTGACTTGGGCGGGTAGGGTGCAAAGAGCGTGAGCGAATTGCACCGGCGGCGCCCGGTGGTCTAGTCGGCGTGAACCGCGGCATCGGCGGTGCAATTCGCTTCGCTCTTTGCACCCTACGTCCGGATCACTCGTAGACGAATTCCGCCCGGCGATAGCCCTGGAGGTAGAGCAGCGCCGTCAGGTCGGCGTGGTCGATGCGGGCGTGGGCTTCCGCTGCGACCCTGGGCTTGGCGTGATAGGCGACGCCGAGGCCGGCTTCGCGGATCATGGCGAGATCGTTGGCGCCGTCGCCGACGGCGAGCGTCAGCTCCATCGGCACCTTCTTCGCCGCCGCCAGTTCGAGGAGCGAGGCGCGCTTGGCGTCCTGGCCGAGGATCGGTTCGGCGACCGTGCCGGTGAGCTTTCCGGCCTCTTCGATCAAGAGGTTCGAGCGGTGCTCGTGGAAGCCGATCATGCGCGAGACCGGGCCGGTGAAGACGGTGAAGCCGCCGGAGACGAGGGCGGTCCAGGCGCCGTTCGCCTTCATCGTGCGAACCAGT
>CALMYM010000052.1 GCA_937873675.1 uncultured Alphaproteobacteria bacterium
CGCGCGACTTCACCAGCGAGGACTTGTTCTCCTCACGGATGATGTCCATGCACAGCTCGACGCATTCATCACAGATGAACACCGTCGGTCCGGCGATGAGTTTCCTGACTTCGTGTTGCGACTTGCCGCAGAACGAGCAGTAGAGGGTGTTCTTGGTGTCGCTTCCGGTGACTTTGCTCATCGTCGACCTCGTATTCGCGGCCCTCTCGCGGGGCGCGCGTCCGGCGTCTTCGACGCCTTCCCGCCCCACGCGGTCCCGCCACCGTCCCGGTGGCCGGAGCCGTGCGAATCCGCCTCCCCTTCGACCGATCGATGCTAGAGGGGCAATGATCAAAGCCGTCTTAACGGCCGATCGCGTCCCTCCTGCGGCGGTGCCGCTGCATTTTCCCGGTCGTCGGTCGGGCATTCCTCCCACGAGGAGTGACCGCGCCATTCCATCCGCCGAAGCCGGCCCGTCGTCTGCGCGACGCCCCGTCGTCGGCCCGTCACATCGCGCCAGGCGATGCGAACATTTCGTCACGAAGCTCCGAACATGGGTCCGGACGCCCGTGAAATCAACCCGCCGCCGCCTCGAGCGCCGCGCGCGAGGTGATGACGTCGTCGACCAGACCGAAGGTCTTGGCGCCTTCGGCGGTCATGAAGTTGTCGCGCTCCAGCGCCTCGTGGATCGCTTCCAGCGTCTGCCCGGTGTGGGTGACGTAGATCTCGTTGAGGCGCTTCTTCAGCGACAGGATCTCCTGGGCGCGGATGGCGATGTCGGTCGCCTGACCGCGGAAACCGGCCGACGGCTGGTGCACCATGACGCGCGAATTGGGCAGGCAGAAGCGCGAGCCCTTCTCGCCGGCACACAAGAGCAACGAGCCCATCGACGCCGCCTGTCCGACACACAGGGTCGACACCGCCGGCTTGATGAACTGCATGGTGTCGTAGATCGCCAGACCCGCCGTGACGGAACCGCCCGGCGAGTTGATGTACATGGCGATTTCCTTGTTGGGGTTCTCCGCCTCGAGGAACAACAGCTGGGCGCAGACCAGCGTGGCCATGTAGTCCTCGACCGGTCCGGTGATGAAGATGATGCGTTCCTTGAGGAGCCGCGAATAGATGTCGTAGGCACGCTCGCCGCGGTTGGTGGTCTCCACCACCATCGGCACCAGCATGCTCATGTAGGTCTCGACCGGATCCTGCATCGGCTCACCTGAAACTTTCGTCATCTCTGCCACCCGAGCCGACGTTCCACGAACGCCGCGCGACGGGCGGTGTTTCCGCTACCCGCGGCGACATCCGGCTCGACGCCGGCGACCGCGGAAGAAAACGCCATTTTCGATACATATAGCGTGGGGGGGCCGGAAGGAAGGGGCGGAGGCGGCGCGTCCCCGCTCCCCTGTCGATATCGTCAACGCGCCTCCGCCGCCCGCATTTCCGCTCCCCTTCAAACGGCCGGCGGCCTCTCTCCGAAGACCGCCCCGCCGAAACGGCGACGGCCCGCCACCGGGGCGGGCCGTCTGTTCACGTCATGAAGCGGATGGCGCGATCGAATCGCCGCCGATCACGCTTCCTCGTCTTCCTTCAGGAGCTCGTCCTTGGAGACTTCCTTGTCGGTGACCTTGGCCTCGGCGACGATCAGGTCGACGACCTTCTCCTCGAAGATCGGGGCGCGCAGCGAGGCGAGCGCCATGGCGTTCGACCGGAAGTAGTCGAACACCTGCTTCTCCTGGCCGGGGAACTGGCGGGCACGCTCGATCATGGCGCGCGACACTTCCTCGTCGGTGACCTTGACCTCACGCTTCTCGCCGACCTCGGAGAGAACCAGACCGAGGCGGACGCGACGCTCGGCGATCTTGCGATAGTCGGCCTTGGCCTCGTCCTCGGTGGTGCCCTCGTCGGCGAAGCTCTTGCCGGTCTGAGCGAGTTCCTGCTGAGCCTGGGCCCAGATGTTCTCGAACTCGCCTTCGACGAGCTTGGAGGGCAGCTCGAACTGGTACTGCGCGTCGAGCTTGTCGAGGAGCGCGCGCTTCACCTTGGCGCGGGTGGCGCCGGCGTACTGCGACGCGATCTGCTCCTTGACGATCTCCTGGAGCTTCTCGAGGCTCTCGAGACCGAGGCCCTTGGCCCACTCGTCGTCGACCACGAGGTCGCCCGGCGAGGCGACGCCCTTCACCTTGCAGGCGAATTCGGCGTCCTTGCCGGCGAGGTGAGCCGCGCCGTAGTCGGCCGGGAAGGCGACCTTGACGGTCACGTCGTCGCCGGTCTTGTGGCCGATCAGCTGATCCTCGAAGCCGGGGATGAACTGGCCCGAGCCGAGCACGAGGTCGACGTCGTCGGCCGAGCCGCCCTCGAAGGCGACGCCGTCGATGGTGCCGACGAAGTCGATCTTGACCTTGTCGCCCTTCTTCGCCTTGGCGGTCTTGGCGCGGTCGGTGAACGGACGATTGCCCTCGGCGAGCTGGTCGATGCGCTCCTTGACCTCGTCGTCGGAGACGGTGACCACCGGGCGCTCGATCTCGATCGAGGTCCAGTCCTGGATCTCGAAGGTCGGCAGCAACTCGTAGGAGGCGTTGAACACCAGGTCGGCCTCACCGGCCACCACCTTCTCGGCGTCGCAGCCCTCGGCCAGCGCCACGTCGGGGTTCAGCGCCGGGCGCTCCTTGCGGCCCTCGACCACGTCGCGGATCGCCTCGCCGATGACGGTGTCGACGATCTTCGCCATCTCCTGGGCGCCGACGAGACGCTTGAGGTGAGCGGTCGGCACCTTGCCGGGACGGAAGCCGTTGATGCGGACGGTGTCCTTGAGCTCCGCCAGACGCTTGTCGAGACGATCGACGAGGTCGGCCATCGGCACGGTGATGGAGAGTTCGCGCTTGAGGCCCTCGGAAAGGGTTTCGGTCACCTGCATGGGGTCGACGTCCTGGATGAATTCGTTGTGTCGCGGAAACGGGCGGACGACGCGCGCATGCGCACGGCCACGAGTCCGAACCCGCCGTGGTGGGGCTTCATAAGCGCGGGGAGCCGGAAGGACAAGGGGAAAAAGCGCTGCGGGGCGGTTCTGCGGCGGTATCGCCGGGCTCGAACGGACAGCTCCGAGCCGTCGCGACGGAACTTCACCGGCCACGACGGCGAAAACGCTCGTGGCCGTCGATTCTTCGACCCCGGCGGCGATGCGCGTCCGCCCCGTTCCGGCCTCGCCACGAACGGATGCGCCCGTCCGCCGGCGCCAAGGCCCGCGGCGCCGCCATCGGAACCGGGCACCGCGGGCCGGCGACGCCGTCCTCCCGGGACCTCGGCCTCCTCCGAGGTCGATATCGACCCGGATGAGCGCGCCGCCACCCGTTAGGGGCTCGTCGTCGACGAAACACGGAAACTCCGTGTCACGGGCCGGAAGCTGGCACGCCGTCGCGGAATCGAAAATGTCGGATTGGCAGGGGCGGCCGGATATCCGCCGCGGCATCTCGGCCGCTGCCGCGACCGACAGCGCCGCGACGCCCTCTGTGAGGACCGCGGACACGGCGCGTCGGAACGCTCACTTCGCGGCGATCGACCCCGCGGACGCCTTGTCGAGCACGTCGGCGAGAAGATTGGCGACGCAGTCGTAGGCCCAGTCGTTCATGTGCAGGCCGTCGGCGGTGATGAAGGTGTCCATCGGATAGCGCTGGTTCTCGGCCCAGTTGCGCATGATTCCGAAACGATCGAAGACGTCGACGTCGAGTTCGCGACCGATCACGTCGACCAGATCGTTCATCGCCAGGTGATCGGGCCGGGCGAGAACCCGCGGCGAGTACTGCGGGTTCATGAGCAGCACGTCGGCCCCTTGCGCGCGCAGACGCCGGATCCCCGAGCGGACGTCGAGGAACACCGGCCACATGTCGTGGCCGTTGAGCAGCGTGTTGGTGCCGGCCTGCCAGATCACCAGATCCGGCTTCTCGTCGAGCACGTCGATCTCGAACCGCAACATCATCTCGCGCGTCTCGTTGCCGTTGACGCCACGGTTGACCACGGTGATCGCAGTCTTCGGATGACGGCGGCGCAATTCGCTCTGGAGGCGCGCCGGATAGCTCATCTCGGGGGTCGAAGCGCCGAAGCCGAGGGTCGACGACGACCCGAAGGCGAGGATCTTGAGCGGACCGCCGTCGGCAAGTCGCGCCGCGACATGCGGTAACGGCCGTTGCAGGCGTAGGAGCGAAGCCGGCGCCGAGCAGGTCGGCCCCTTCGCCAGCATCACCGCGCCGGCGCTCGCCGTCGCCATCAGGATCGTCGTCACCGCGACGAGGAGCGCGCCTGCGATCGCCATCGGCTTCCCCGACTTCCAGCTTCCGAACAACCGGTCCTTCCGCATCGTTCCCTCCGGATCCGCCGATCTGTCGCCGACGTTCGATCTCGTTCTTCGCGCCTTCCCGACTTCGCGTCTTCCCGCCTCACCGCTTGTCCGGCGACCGTGCCGGCGGGGTGATCTTGGCGCGACCGAAGATGCCGGTCGCCAGCGAGCGTGCGAGGTATTCCGCCATGCAATTGTAGCTCGTCGCCGTGAGTTCCGTATCGCTCTCCGGCAGTCGACCGCTCTGCTGGATCTTGGCCAGCGTCTCCATCACCTCGTAGCGGCTGATCCGCAGGACGTTCTCGGTCTTCGCCACCTCGACGACCTTGCCACGCACCGCCTGATAGTGCGGATCGCGGGCGAGGGCGCGCGAATAATGCAATCCGATCAGAACCGTGTCCACATCGTGCTCACGCAGCCAGCGGATCGTGTCGCGCAGGGTCTCGCCGAATTCCTGCGGATCGACGCCGGCGAGGGCATCGGCGGTGCCGACCTGCCAGAACACCACGTCGGGCTGACTACGCGCCGTCTCGAGTTTGATGCGCTCGGCGGCATCGCGTGCCAGCTCGCCCGAAACGCCACGCTGGACGATGACGACGTCGAGCCCCTTGAAGGTCTGTTCGAGGAAACTCTCCACCAGCGTGTAGTAGTCGCCGCCGCGGCGGCCGACCCCGAGCGCCGAGCCACCGATCGCCAACGCCACCACTTTCTTCCGTTCGCTCATGGCCTTGGCGATGGCGGGCAGCGGCGCGATCGAGGCGACTTCGGCGCCGGGTGCGACGCATTCGGGCGGGATCGGCGCCATCGCCGGAGTGTTCTCCTCCGCCGCGCGTGGGGTCGACACCCCGGTGATCAGAGCGACGAGAACGACCAGGATCGGGACCAACGAATTCATCGCGTACGCTCCCACCAGTCCGCGGCCCGAGCCGCCGTGAACAGAACCGCGACGCCGGCCAGGACGAAGACCGTATCGAAGAGGAGACCGCCACGGACCGCGAAACGGCCGATCTGTCCGGCGAGGCTCAGGATCGAGCCGATGCAGAAGACCAGCAGCGAATTGCGTCCGAGGAGAGAAAGAGCGCCCGTGAGCGGACCGGCCCAGCGGGCGATGTGGGGATAGAGCCCCGAGAGGGCCGTCACCAACAACAGGAACTGGACGAGCCGCAGCGGGCTCAGGAAGCTCTTGGCGTCGACGAACAGGAGATGCGGCTCGGGAACCCGGGTCGGATCGACCGCGATGCCCTTCACCCGCAGCACCGCCGCGACGACGACCAGCGGGATCGCCACCCAGCGCAGCGCCGTGAGATGGCGCCGGACCCGGCCGCCGGGGCCCGTGGCACGCGCCAGGAGAAAGCCGAGAACGAAATCGAACTGCCAGCACAAGGGGTTGAAGAACCACTCGCCCTCCGAGGGCCAGGTGCGGAAGGTCGTCTCGGTGACCAGCGCCCCGAACCACAGGGCGAAGGAGAGAGGCAAGAGCGCGTTCGGCCATCGCCGATGGATCAGCGCGATGCCGGGCGACGCCATCAACAGCACGACGTAGAGCGGCAGGATGTCGAAATAGCCCAGCTGATGGGTGAGCAGCACCAGCCCGACGTGGGTGTCGACGGGATCGTAGAACACCGCCGCGGCGTTGAACCATTCGAGGATCAGCGGGTTGTCGAACCAGCGCGCCGAGACAGCCAGCATGGCGATCGCCAGCATGACGATGACCATGTGGGCGGCGTAGAGCGTACCCGCCCGCAGGAACAGACGTCCGATCAGGCGCGGCGTCGGCCGCGGATCGTCGGGCGGTCCGACGACGTGGGTGAGCGACCAGCCGGCGAGGAACACGAAGAGCTCGGCCGAATCCGACTGGGACAGGGCCTTGTGGGTGAAATGTTCGTAGAAGTTGCCGGGGATGTGATTGACGAAGATCTCGATCAGGGCGAAGCCCCGCCAGAAATCCACGGCGTTGGCGGCGCGGCTCATGCGGCTCGACCTCGAACGGCAGGTCCGGACGCAGCATCGCGAGCGCGGCGATCCATGCCGCGCGGTCCGCGCCACACCGAGGTGATCGACACCATCTTTCGGAGATCCTCGACAGGGCGGAGAGGCCGCGTCCACTTCCCCTCGCCCGGGCGGGCCGCGCCTCACCTGCGCGCCTTTCGTCCCGGCGGCGCCACGATAGGCACGCCGCCGCGTCACCGACAAGCGGAATGTCGTGGGACGGTCGCGGCGGCCGCCACCCGCCCCCTTGCCACGCCCGCCCGGCTGCTCCACCGTCGCCGGAGGGCCGCCTCGCGCGGCCGAGAGAACCCTCGATCCGGGACGAACCGCGCGTGACGTCGACCGCCACCCTCCGCCCTCTCCTCGCCGCCGCCGCCGTCCTGGCCGGCGCGCTCACGCTGCAGGGGCTCGTGCTCCATGCCATGGGGCAGCCGACGCTGTGCACCTGCGGCGTCGTCCGGCTCTGGGTCGGCGACGTGCTCGGACCGGAGAATTCGCAGCAGCTCACCGATTGGTATTCGTTCAGCCACGTCATCCACGGGATGATCTTCTACGCCGCGACCCGCTTCGCCCTGCCGCGGGCGTCGATCGTCGCGAGGCTGGCGATCGCCCTCGGCCTCGAGGTCGGTTGGGAACTCGTCGAGAATTCGCCGATGGTGATCGACCGCTATCGGATGCAGGCGCTGGCCCAGGGCTATTCCGGCGACAGCGTGGTCAATTCGCTGTCCGATACGGTGATGGCGGCGACCGGCTTCGCCGTCGCCCGGATCCTGCCGACCCGCGCGACCATCGCCCTCGCCGTCGCCTTCGAGATCTTCACCGCGGTGACGATCCGCGACAACCTCACCCTCAACGTGATCCAACTGATCCATCCGGTCGAGGCGATCGCCGGCTGGCAGAAGGGCCTCGCCGGCGGCGGGTCTCCCTGATCGAGACCGCACGGCGGGGGGGCTGGAGGCACGCGACGTCGAAGCCGATCAGCTTCCGCGCACCGCGTAGTAGAGCCGCTTGTCCTCGTACATCTCGGCGTCGGCGCGCTTGGCGACCTCCTCGAGCCGTTCGCCCGGCTTGGCCGTGGCCGCGCCGAGGGCGAAGCTGATCGGCACGCCGCCGTAGAACTGGTTGTTGAGCTCGCAGAGCTTGCGGATGTTGTCGATCATCGCCTGCCCGCCGCGCGCGTCGGTCGCCGGCATGATCACCGCGAACTCGTCGCCGCCGATGCGGGCGGCTTTCGCCGGTGCCGCCGCCGCCGAGGCGAGGATCTCGCCGGCACGACGCAGGACGTGATCGCCGGCGGCGTGGCCGAGGCCGTCGTTGACCTCCTTCAGTCCGTTGAGATCGGCGAGCACCAGCGTCACCGGCGCGGGACCGCCACGCTGCAGGCGCTCGATCTCGTCGACGTAGAAGGAGCGGTTGTGCAGTTTGGTGAGCACGTCGTGCTTGCCGAGGAACTCGAGGTAGGCCTCCGCCTTCTTGCGCGCGGTGATGTCGGTCAAGGCCACCTGGACCTGGGCCCAGTCGTCCTCGTGGCCGGGCAACACCGAGAACTGCATCAGGAAATGCAGTTCGTCGCCCTCGAGCGAATAGTTGATCACCTCGCGGCGCTGCAACAGCTTGCCGTTCCACAGATCGACCAGCTGTTCGCGGAACGGCTGGCGCATCCGGTCGCGGAAGATCTCGTGCTGGCGCTTGAGGAGCTCGCCCCGATCGCCGGCGCGGAAGACGCGCAGCGTCTCGTTGTTGATGTCGAGGACGCGGATCTCGCTCATGCAGCGCTCGACGAACTCGGGATGGACGTCGGTGAAGGTGCGGAAATCCTCGATGCCGCAGTCCCGCACCTCGTCGACGAGACGCTTGACCGAAGAGAAGTCCTCGACCCACAACGACACCGGCGAATGATCGAAGAGGCCGCGCGCATGGGCGTCGGAGGCGGCGAGCGCCCGGCGCGCCGCTTCGCGCTCGCTGACGTCGTCGACGGCGACGAGAACGCGGGCCCAGTCGGTCTCCGAGCCGGGCAGGACGTTGCCGCTCACCAGGACGTCGAGGCGGCGGCCGGTGAGCGTGTAGTTGACGCCCTGGCCGCGGAAGCTCCCCCTGCCCTCCCACAGCTGCATCAGTTCCTCGACATGGCCGGTCAGCATCTCGCCACGGAAGACGCGATCGAGGCCGGCGTAGAGGCGGATCACATCGGGCGCCTCGTAGAGTTCGAGGGTGCGGCGGTTGACGTCGACCACGCGGATCAGCGCCGTGCAGGCGCGGACGCGGTCGAGATCGGCGAGCAAGTGGGCGCGGAGATCGTCGACCCCTTCGGCCCGCCACATCTCCAGTTGCGCCTTCACGCCCGAATAGTCCTCGAGCCACAGCGACACCGGTGCGAGATCGAAAAGGACGTCCCCCTGCCGTGAGGCGCCGAGGTCGGCGGCTTCTACCTTCGGTATGTGCATGAGAAATCCGCCCGTCGTCGAATCGAGGCACGAAGCGCCCCTTCGAGCCAAACCGGTTTCGGTTAAGACTTCGTTCACGCTCGCCACGCGACGGCGTGACGATACCCCTTCGCCGACGGTCGGAGAGACCCCGCGACCGGAGCCTCGGCGAGCGAGATCGATCCGACGGTCGGAACCGCAGATCGGACCGCCGGCGTCCGGTGGCAGAAGCTCACGCGACATGAGGAAGTGGTGCGGGTGAAGGGACTCGAACCCCCAAGGCTTGCGCCGACGGAACCTAAATCCGTTGTGTCTACCAGTTCCACCACACCCGCACGGCCTCGGAGGTAGCGCGAAGCACGCCGGTATTGCAAGCGACCGCGTGTGCGGACCGAGCAGTGCCGTCCTCTCTCCCGCGCCGCACGATTGACAGACGCCGACGCCGCTGATGTCGCTCGTCGGACGCGGAGCGAAGTGGGAGCGGCCTCGGCCGGACGGACATGACGACATTCCGAACCGCCGCCTTCACGACCGCCGCGATGATCGCCTTCGCCGGCAATTCGCTCTTCTGCCGTCTCGCGCTGCGCGACACGACCATCGACGCCGCGAGCTTCACGGCGATCCGCGTCGCCTCCGGCGCCCTGGTGTTGGCGACGATCGTCACGCTGCGCCGCGGATCGCCGACGAAGGCCGGCAGCTGGCTCTCCGCCCTCGCCCTCTTCGTCTATGCGATCTTCTTCTCCTTCGCCTATCTGACGCTGCCCGCCGGCACCGGCGCACTGGTTCTGTTCGCCGCGGTCCAGGCGACGATGATCGGCCGGGCGTTCGCCGCCGGCGAACGCTTCCGCCCGATCCAATCTTTCGGGCTCCTCGTCGCGGTCGGTGGTCTCGTCGTTCTCGTTCTGCCCGGCCTCGGCGCCCCCGACCCTCTCGCCGCGGCGATGATGGCGCTCGCCGGCGTCGCCTGGGGCGTCTACTCGCTGCGCGGACGCGGCGTCGCCGATCCCCTCGCCGCGACCGCGGGGAACTTCCTGCGTGCCGTTCCCTTCGCGCTCCTCGTCGCGCTCGTCGCATCCGGATCGCGATCGCTCGACCCGGCCGGGGTCGTCTGGGCGCTCGCCTCCGGCGCGCTCGCCTCGGGCCTCGGCTATGCCATCTGGTACGCGGCTCTTCCCTCGCTCACCGCCTCGATCGCCGCGACCGTGCAACTCTCGGTGCCGCCGATCGCCGCGGCCCTCGCCGTGCTCCTCCTCGGCGAGCCGGCGACCCTCCGCCTCGCCGCGGCGTCCCTCGCCGTCCTCGGCGGCATCGCGGTGGTGATCCTCGGTCGCCGACGCCTCGTCGTGCCGCCGTCCACGCGATGAGGCCGCACGGCGGCGCCCTCGGCCCTCAATCGGTGCCGCCGGGGTCGATCCCGTCGTCACCCTCGTCCTCGTCCGCCGTCTCCCAGCCGCGTCGCCGCTCGGCCTCGTAGAGATCGGCCAGCACCGGAGCGAGATGGCGGGCGAGATCTTCGGCGATAAGGCCCGGCCCGGCCCGCCGGCCGCATTCGCCGTGCAGCCACACCGCCGCCGAGGCCGCCTCGAAACCGGGAAGACCGCGGGCGAGCAAGCCCCCGACGATGCCGGCGAGCACGTCGCCGGAGCCGGCGGTGGCGAGGTCGGCCGGGGCGTTGTCGGCGATGGCGACGCGCCCGTCGGGGGCGGCGATCACCGTGTCGGGCCCCTTCAGCACGACGACCGCACCGGACCGCGCCGCCGCCCGCGCCGCCCGCTCGGTCTTGGCGAGATCGGCGCCGCCGGCGCGTTGGTCGAGATCGGGGAAGAGGCGAGCGAATTCGCCCTCGTGCGGCGTGAGCACCACCGGCGCGGCACGCCCGGCGATCGCCGCGAAGGCGGCCTCCGGATCGCCGGCCATGGTGGTCAGCGCATCGGCGTCGAGGACGACCGCGGCCGGGCTCGCGGTCGCGGCGGCGACGAGGGCGGCGGTACCCTCCCCCACCCCGAGCGCCGGGCCGAGAACGACGGCGTTCCGACGCGCGTCGGTGAGGATCTCGGCGAGGCCGGCCGCCCCTTCCATGCGGGCGAGCATGACGGCGGTCAGATGCGTGGCGTTGACGACCAGCGCATCCGGCGGCGAGGCCAGCGTGACGAGACCGGCGCCGGCCCGCAGCGCCGCATCCGCCGCCATCCGCGCCGCGCCGGTGCGGGTCATCGGCCCGGAGACCACGACGGCGTGGCCGCGGCTGTATTTGTGATCGGCGAGCCCGGGCGCGCGCAGGTGATCGCGCCACGCCTCGGGCGCGTCGCGCGAGGTCTTCGGCGCGATCTCCTTCAACACCCACGGGCGGATGCCGATGTCGGCGGTGATCACCTTGCCGCAGTGGGACCGGCCCGGCATCAGCAGGTGCCCGGGCTTCATGCGGAAGAAGGTGACGGAGAGTTCGGCGCGAACGGCGGCACCCATCACCCGTCCGGTGGCGACGTCGATGCCCGAGGGCAGGTCGACGGCGATCACCCGGCGGCGCGCCGCGTTCACCGCCTCGACGATCGCCCGCGCCTCGCCGTCGAGCGGACGCGACAGGCCGGCGCCGTAGAGCGCGTCGACCAGCACGCCGCATTTCGCCGCCTCGCGCGCCACCCCTGCGGCCGTGGCCGCCTCCACCGCGCCCGGCCACCGCTCGGCCGCGGCGCCGGCGTCGCCGGCGAGGCGGTCGCGCTCACCGAAGAGCAGCAGCGAGACGACGTAGCCGCGTTCGCGCAGGATCCGCGCCGCGACGAAGCCGTCGCCGCCGTTGTTGCCCGGGCCGCACAGCACCACGACGCGCGTGCCGACGGTGAAACGATGGCCGACCGCATCGGCGACGGCCCGCCCCGCCGCCTCCATCAAGCGGATGCCGGGGGTGCCCGCCTCGATGGTCAGACGATCGGCGCGGCCCATCTCCGCCGGGGTGAGGAGTTCGATCACGTCCGCGTCTCTCCGCTCGGTTCGACCAAGATATGCGTCATTCCGCGGTCCGGCTCCAGCCCGCCGCCGGTCCTCCGATCACCGAGGAGCCCCGTTGCGCCCCATGCCCCAGGGGAAACGGCTACGCCGACGGCAATTTGTGCACCGCAACTGCACAAAAAATTTTCAATTGCCCAAACATTGTCCTGCATCGTAAGTTCTCGACGCTGCGCTGCACGCGAGAAAACCTTACAATCTCGGCCCGATCGGGAAGCCGGCCGGGGCATCGGCGTGTGGCACGGGGTGTGCTAACGACAGGCGCGGGCCGGTTTTTCGACCGATCCCACACATTTCTTCGGAGTATCGGAACGCGATGAAGAAGATCGAGGCGATCATCAAGCCGTTCAAGCTCGACGAGGTGAAGGAAGCGCTCCAGGAGGTCGGCCTCCAGGGCATCACCGTCACCGAGGCGAAGGGCTTCGGCCGGCAGAAGGGTCACACGGAACTGTACCGCGGTGCGGAATACGTCGTGGACTTCCTTCCCAAGGTGAAGGTCGAGATCGTACTGCCGGACGAGACGGTGGAGAAAGCCGTCGACGCGATCCGCAAGGCCGCTCAGACCGGGCGGATCGGCGACGGCAAGATCTTCGTTTCCAACGTCGAAGAAGCGGTGCGAATCCGTACCGGTGAAACGGGACTCGACGCGATCTGAGCGACGAGCTAGATCCTCCCCCCGTCTCATCTTCCTCCACCCGGCAGGCGGACGCGCACCAGCCGGCACTCGGACCCGAGCACACACCACGAAAGGGAACTTTCCCATGACGAAGACCGCGAAGGACGTTCTCGCTCTCATCAAGGAGCAGGACGTCAAGTACGTCGATTTCCGCTTCACCGATCCGCGCGGCAAGTGGCAACACGTCACCTTCGACGTGTCGCTCGTGGACGAGGACATCTTCGCCGAAGGCACGATGTTCGACGGCTCGTCGATCGCCGGCTGGAAGGTCATCAACGAGTCCGACATGGTCCTCATCCCGGACCCGGAGACCGCCTTCATCGACCCGTTCTTCGCGCAGACCACCCTGGTCATCGTCTGCGACATTCTCGAGCCGTCGGGTGAGCGTTACGGCCGCGATCCGCGCGGTATCGCCAAGAAGGCGGAGATGTACCTGAAGTCGACCGGCATCGGCGACGCCGTGTACTTCGGCCCCGAGGCCGAGTTCTTCATCTTCTCCGACGTCAAGTACTCGGCCACCCCGTACAAGACCGGCTTCCAGGTCGACGATCCGGAGCTGCCGATCAACACGGACACCGACTACGAAGGTGGCAACCTCGGTCATCACGTGAAGACCAAGGGCGGCTACTTCCCGGTTCCGCCGCTGGACAGCTGCCAGGACATCCGTGGCGAGATGCTCGCCATGATGGCCAAGATGGGCGTCGCGGTCGAGAAGCACCACCACGAGGTCGCCTCCGCCCAGCACGAGCTCGGCATCAAGTTCGCGCCGCTCACCCGCGTCGCCGACCACCTGCAGATCTACAAGTACGCGATCCATCAGGTCGCCCAGGCCTACGGCAAGACCGCGACCTTCATGCCGAAGCCGGTCTTCGGTGACAACGGCTCGGGCATGCACGTCCACCAGTCGATCTGGAAGGAAGGCAAGCCGACCTTCGCCGGCAACCAGTACGCCGATCTCTCCGAGACCTGCCTGTACTACATCGGCGGCATCCTGAAGCACGCCAAGGCGCTCAACGCCTTCACCAACCCGTCGACCAACTCCTACAAGCGTCTGGTCCCGGGCTACGAGGCTCCGGTGCTCCTCGCCTACTCGGCCCGCAACCGTTCGGCTTCGGTCCGTATTCCGTGGGGCAACTCGCCGAAGGCCAAGCGCATCGAAGTCCGCTTCCCGGATCCGACCGCCAACCCCTACCTCGCCTTCGCGGCGATGCTGATGGCCGGCCTCGACGGCATCATCAACAAGATCCATCCCGGCTCCGCGATGGACAAGAACCTCTACGACCTGCCGCCGAAGGAGCTCAAGAAGATCCCGACCGTGTCGGGCTCGCTGCGCGAGGCTCTCGACAGCCTGAAGAAGGACAACGCCTTCCTCACCGCCGGCGGCGTCTTCGATCCGGACTTCATCGACAGCTACATCGAGCTCAAGTGGGAAGAGCTGATGCGCTACGAGATGACCCCGCATCCGGTCGAGTACGAGATGTACTACTCCTGCTGATCGATCTTTCCGATCACGGCAAACGCTTCGGGGCGCCTTCGGGCGCCCCGTTTCGTTTTCGTGCTCTCGTCGGACAGGCCCGACGAGGGGGGCGCCTTCGGGCGCCGTTTCGTTTTCTCGGATGAGATCGGGGATGCGGCGCTCGTGGACGAGCGACCGCGGTCAGCCGCGCACTTCGGCGCGGCGTGGCGGCTTCGCCTCGGCCAGCATCCGACGGCGCAGCCACGCCTGGGCCGGGCGTTCGAAGCGGTGGAAGACCACCCAGCCGAGCCAGAAGGTGGCGACCAGGAAGGCGATCAGGGCCGCCGGCGCGTCGTAGATGGTGCGCTCCAGGCCGAGCCGATCGGTCACCGTCACGGCGGCGATCTGGATCGGGAAATGGACGAGGTAGGAGGAATAGGTCGTGTCGGCGAGCGGCGCGAGGCGCGCCAGGACGCGGGCGACCATCGGCCAGCCGTCGAGACCGAGAACGCCGAAGGTGAGCAGCGTGGTGAAGCCGAGCACCGCCCATTTCGGCGTGTCGATCTCGCCGCGGAAGGTCGCCCAGGCGAGCAGCAACGCGGCCGCGACCGCGATGGGCGCTGCCCGGCGCAGCACCTCGCCCGAAAGCCGCATGGCGACGGCGTGGACCACACCGCCCATGAAGAAATAGGCGACGCAGTTGAGGATCATGCGCTGGCCCGGCACCGGGCCGAACCGCGAGTTCGCCGCCAACAGCACGACCGCCGCGGCGGCGACGGCGAGCCGGCCGAAGAGGCCGAGCCGTGTCACCACCGACACGGCGAAGAACAACGCATAGACGACGACCTCGACCGAGACGCTCCAGATCGGCCCGTTGAACGACATCGCCCGCTCGAACCCCCAGAAGGGCGCGAAGACGAGGTTGAGGGCGAAGTGGCGCAGATCGTTGTCGGCGTAGACGAAGAAGGCGCCGGCGTGGCCCGCCGCATAGACCGCCTGCAGTGCCGCGACGATCAGCAGCGTCGCGAAATGCAGCGGATAGAGGCGCGAGAAACGTAGCACGAAGAACGACCAGGAGGTCACCTCGCCGCGCGCGATCGCCTCGTGGTACTTCCAGAAGAAGACGAAGCCGGAGATCTGCCAGAACACCCAGACGGCGAGATAGCCGTGATCGTAGAAGGCGCGGAAGAACCACCACAGCGGCTCACGGTCGCGGGTGAAGGGCACGACGAAGACGTCGTCGACCGCGAGATAGAAGTGCTGGTAGTGCCAGAAGACGACGGCCACCGCGCTCAGGAAGCGCAGCGCCTCGATCCCCTGAAAGCGTCGTTCCACGCCCATACCGGTCCCTCGTCGCGGGACGCTCGTCCCGATCGGCCATCATCCGCCCCCGAAACGCGCGCGACAATGGTCGCGCGCGATCTATCCGGTGGGATGGTTTACCGCGACCCGACGCCGACCCGTGCCGGCGGGTGCCGGCACGGAAGGGTGTCCCGCGAGATCAGAAGCAGCGATTGCGATCGACGCGGACGTTCGGATAGGTCGTCGAGGTGTCGACCTGACCGAGGTCGGCCCCGGTGCCGCGGTAGTAACCGGACGAGTTGTAGCCGATCGGCACGATCGCGCCGTGGGAGACGTCGTCGGTGAAGTGCGCCACCATGTTGGAGGCGATGAAGATCTGAGTGTCGCGGCCGCCGGTCGCGGTGGCGTTGGCGAAGCCGATGCCGATCGGGGCGTTGCGGATCAGATTGTCGTTGCACAGAAGATCGTCGGTGTAGTCGTTGGTGCCGAGAACGACGCCGAAGCGGGCGGCATTCTCGACGACGTTGCCGGAGACGTTGCAGTCGGCCTCGACGATGATGCCGCAGCCGCCGGTGGTCGACTGGTTCGGCGCGCCGACGTTGACCGTCTTGACCACGGCGTTGCGCACGAGATTGTCGCCGATCACCGCGAGACGGCCGTTGTGGTCGTAGTTGCAGACGGAGATGCCGGTCGCGGTGTCGTCGACGAGGTTGCCGACCACGACGGCGCCGTGTCCGGCGGTGAGCTGGTCGATGCCCGCGGCCTCGACGTAGATCGCCGTCTCGCCGCCGGCGAGGCAGGTGTTGCCGACGATCTGCACGCCGGAGCAGTAGTTGGCGCGGATCGACGAATAGGCGCAGCCGTTCAGCCAGTTGTCGGCGATCTGCACGTTGGTGGCGCTGTTGGCGAGGATGCCGTTGCCTTCCCAGCCGGTCGACGACGGATCGCCCTGGGTGACGGTGGTGATGCGGTTCTTCGCGATCATCGTGCCGTCCTGGCCGAGGGTGGTACGGTCGAGATAGACGGCGTTGCCGACGATCGAGGTGAAGTCGTTGCCGGTGATGCGCACACCGTAGTTGTCGCGACAGGCGATACCGCCGCCGAGGGCTTCGAAGCTGCAACCCTCGATCTCGGCGGCGATGGCGAAGAGCTGGATCCCGGCATGGGGCGAGTTGCGGAAGGTGCAGTCGCGCACCCGCAGCCGCGAATTCGGCGCCTGGGCGCGCTTGGCGGCGACCATCGCCTGATAGGGCAGACCACCGTCGACGACGAGGCTGCGGCCGGCGCCGTCGAAGATCAGGCCCTCCATCGTCGCCTCGCCGAAGGCACCGAAATAGAAAGCGTAGGCCGAGCCGGCCGTCGGCCGGATGATCACCTTGCCCGGCGTACCGAAGATGCGGATCGGTCCGCCGATGCCGACGTTGGTGACGTCGTAGGTGCCGGCGGCGATGTAGAGCGACTTGCCGGCGGTGATGGCGGCGTCGATCGCCGCCTGAAGATCGGAACCGTTGCCCGAATAGGTGACGACTTCCGGCTGGGTGTTCACATACGCCATGGATGGAGTCCTCCGCGCCGCGAGATGCGGCATCGCGGCGGAGCCTAAGTCCGCTCCAAGAGGGTGGGCGCAGGTCGGCGGATACCCCCGGCCCACTGCCTCGCAGCGCGCCGCCCGGCTTTCCTGCCCCGCCCCGCGAACCGTCGGCGACGGGCCGATCGAGACGCTCGGCGTGGTGGAGCGCCGCCGCCCGGCAGCCGATGCCGCAGGCCTCCCGAGCGCATCGGCGCGCACGCCTTCCACGACCACTCGGTCGCCGCATCACCCGCGGTACCGCGCTCGCTCCCTCCACCACGCCACCGTGGCCCACGCGCCACCGCTCCCGATACGTCATCGGACCGATGCCGCGGCGGCGCCTTTTCCACGGCATCGTTTCCCCAACGTTTCCACGCCGATGCCACACGACACGCCTCGTCGCCGCCTCGCATTTCAGAATGATTTCAATGTAATGTCCGGCATCAGATTCTTATTGCGAGTGGTTCGCATTAGCATTAGAGAGAGTGCGAAGCCGCTTCGGCGGCCGCTCCCGTCCCTCGTCCCCGGAGTTCGTCGATGCGTTTCCGCCTTCTCGCCCTCGCCACCGCGGCGCTGGCCACCTCCCTCGCCTCCGCCTCCGCCAAGGAGGTTCCCGTCGGCAAGCCGCAGTCGGCCGGCGGCATGGAGATCGCCGCCGTCTACCTGCAGCCGATCGAAATGGACCCGCCCGGCATGATGCGCGCCGCCGCCGAGAGCGACGTCCATCTCGAGGCCGACATCCATGCCTCCAAGGACAACCCGAACGGCTTCGCCGAAGGCGACTGGGTTCCCTATCTCACCGTCGACTTCGAACTGGTGAAGCTCGACGACGGCAAGAAGATCGCCGGCACCTTCATGCCGATGGTGGCGAGCGACGGCCCGCACTACGGCGACAACGTCAAGCTCGCCGGCCCCGGCAAGTATCGCCTGACCTTCAAGATCTCGCCGCCCGGCTCCAACCCGCACGCCGGCCACTTCGGCCGCCACGTCGACAAGGAGACCGGCGTCGGAGCGTGGTTCGCCCCGGTCACCACCACCTGGGAGTTCACCTACGCCGGCATCGGCAAGAAGGGCGCCTATTGATCCCGGGATCCGGCGGATCGCTTCGTGACGCCGGATCCGACACGTCGAAAGAGCCCTCCCACGAGCCGGGGCATGTTCGACGAACGAAACACGAAGTTCGGATCCACGGATCCGAACTTCGTGCGACGCCCCCACCCCAGGAGTGCCGACACATGTTCCCTGCCCCGAGGGTCCCCCTGCCCCGCTTGGTCTCGGCACTCCTGCCGGCCTTCGGTCTCGCCTCGGCGCTCGCCGTCTCGCCGGCCGGCGCCGAGGAGGAGCCGACCTTCCGTATCGAGTTCCGCGACGGCGTCATCTCGCCGGCGCGGATCGTCGTGCCGGCCGACACCCGCATCCGCCTCGAACTGATCAATCGCGGCACCACGCCGGCCGAGTTCGAGAGCACCGAGCTGCGCAAGGAGAAGGTGCTGGCGCCCGGCAGCGAGAGCGTCATGGTGATCCGCCGCCTCGATCCTGGCGAATACACCTTCTTCGACGATTTCCACCTCGATCACCCCCCGGCCAAGGTGGTGGCCGAATGATCGCCGCCGCCGGCGCTCCGCCGCGCCCCTCCCCCCGCTCCGCATTTCGGACCGCGCGGCCATGACCGACCT
>CALMYM010000053.1 GCA_937873675.1 uncultured Alphaproteobacteria bacterium
GTTACTTCTTTCCGGCGCTGATCTGGCGGCTCGCGGCCCCGCCGGAAGTGGGGCTCCGCGCCGGAAGCGCCATCTCCACCTCACGCCGCTTCGGTGAGCCACGAGCGGATGATCATCGCCGCTTCGTTGGGGCTCTGCTGAACCATTTCGCCGATCTTGAGGATCGATCCCGCCTGGACGGCGCCCTGGGCCTTGGCTTCCTCGAGGCGCATGTGGGTGGGATGGATTCCCGGCTCCTCGCCGGCCGCCCCGGCCGCGCCGCCGGCCCCGCCACCCGCCGCGCCACCGGCCCCACCCTCGCTGCCGACGGTCGAGAGCAGGTTCTCCAGCGCATGGCCGTCGCCGTTGGGGACGAGCGCGCCGCCGACACCGGCGAGCGCCGCTTCGGGGGCCATCATGCGGTTGATCAGCGGTCGGACGGCGAAGAGCAGGACGAGGAGCGTCATCACCACCAGCGCACCGAGTTCGATCAGGCGCAGCATGTCGTCGCGGCCGAAGTCGAAGAGGGCGGCGAAGCCGGTCTTCTGGTTCTCGAGCGGCAGCGACGCCGGCGCATCGGCGAAGCGGAGATTGACCACCTCGACCTGATCGCCACGCGCCTGATCGAAGCCGACGGCCGACTTCACCAGCGCGGCGATGCGGTCGAGATCGGCTTGTGGGCGCGGCTGGTAGGTCACCTCGCCGTTGGCGGTGGAGGCGTAGACGCCGTCGACCAGGAGGGCGACGGAGATCTTCTTGATGCGGCCGGCCTCGAGAACCTCGGTGCGGCTGGTGCGCGAGATCTCGTAGTTGACCGTCTCCTCGGAGGTGTTGGAGGCTTCCTTGTCGGAGCCCTTGCCCTGGTCCTGGGTGCCGCCGGGCACCTGATTGGCGACGGTGACCGACTTGTCGCCGGAGACGTTGGTGGAGTTCTCCTCCTTGGTCTGGGTCGAGCGGACGACCTGTCCGTTGGGATCCCAGGTGTCGGAGGTCTGGGTGACGCGGTTGTAGTCGAGCGTCGCCGAGACGCGGACGCGGGCGCGGCCCTGGCCGACCACCGAGGCGACGATCGATTCGATCTGGTTCTCCATCCGCTGTTCGAAGGCGGAGGTGCGCTCCTGCAGCGACGAGGCGACGAGGCCCTCGGCGTCCTCGCCCTGGCCGGAGGCGAGAAGTCGGCCGGTCTCGTCGACGACGGAGACCCGCGACGGCTTCATGCCCTCGACGGCGGCGGCGACGAGATGCTGGATGGCGCGGACCTGGGCGGGCTCGAGACTGCCGCGCAGCTTCAGCGCGATCGAAGCGGTGGGGTCGCGCTTGTCCTTCTGGAAGACCTGGCGTTCGGGGATGACGAGGTGGACGCGGGCGGTCTGGACGCGGTCGATGGAGCGGATGGTGCGCGACAGTTCGCCCTCGAGGGCGCGTAGGTGGTTGATGTTCTGGACGTAGGAGGTGGTGCCGAGGCCGTCCGACTTGTCGAAGATCTCCCAACCGACGGAGCCGCCGGCGGGAACGCCCTTCTCGGCGAGTTTCATCCGCAGGCGCAGCACTTTTTCCTTGGGCACCAGGACCTGGGCGCCGTCCTGGCGCAGTTCGTAGGGGATCGCCTGGGTCTCGAGATCCTTGACGATGGCGGCCGAGTCCTGGACCGACAGATCGGAATAGAGCGGGGCCATCGCCGGCTGCGACACCTTCATGGCGATGAAGGCGAAGAAGCCGAGCGTCACCACGGCGACGACCGCCATCGCGGCGAGCCTCGCCGGACCGAGTTTCTGCAGGAACTCCAGGGCGCCGTTCACGGGTCGGGGGTCCTCGTGTCGCAGAGTGGGTGGGTCGAGCCGGGGGGAGGCTCGACCCGGAATTCCGGGTGTCGTCGTATCGGGCCCTTCCGCCGGACGGATCCGGGGCATCGGCGAGGGCCGAGCGGTTCACCGGCCGAGGCCCGGTGGGGTCGGGAGAATCTCCGCGGCGAACCACTGGGCAAGAATTTCCCAGCGGATGGTAAACGGGAGGTTAACGACGCGTCCGGATGCGACACGACCGGCGGATCGGACGGCGAAAAATCGGCGAAGGCGGTGAAGATCGCGTCGACGGATCGGCGAAAATTGCCCGGTCGCGGTAAGGAAACGGCCGCGGTGTCGACACGCGCGCCGGGGCGGACGTGGTGGTGGAGAAAAGAGTGGAGAAAAGAGAAGGGGCCGACCTCGCGGTCGACCCCTCTCACACGACGGATCCCCTGGGGGACGTCACTGACGGTATTGCTGGATGCGCGTCGTCCTCAGTCCGGCGAGACCATGGCGGTCGATCGAATGCTGCCAGGCGAGGAATTCTTCGACGGTCAACGTATAGCGATTGCAGGCCTCTTCGAGGGACAGCAGTCCCCCGCGCACGGCTGCGACGACTTCTGCCTTGCGACGGATCACCCAACGCTTCGTTCCCTGCGGAGGCAGGTCTGCGATGGTCAGGGGACTTCCGTCCGGGCCTATGACGTACTTCACACGCGGTCTGAACTGATCGGTCATCGTACTCTCACACATTCGATGCGATCACATCGAAAGTGAGAGTAGGGCCGCCGCCTTAAAATATGGCTAAACGTCGTCGCCGACGTGATTCTTTTCTCTCGCGACCGTCACGAAGAGACGAAAGAGGGCGGAAAAGCGCCGGAATCGGACGTCTCCGATCCGGCGCGCGGGATCCGCGGAGAGGGGCCGAGCGGGTCGCTCAGCTGGTCGTCGACACCGATTTCACCAGATAGGCGCTGATCAACTGGCCGCCGATCGACAGCATCGGGGTGGAACTGGTGAAGTCGACCCCGTCGACGACGCCGGTGGTCTCGGACTTGTAGGTGACGGCGTTGCCGGAGGCGTCCTTGCCGGAAATGGTGATGGTGTAGCTGCCGGCCGGGGCGATGCCACCGGTGTCGGTCTCACCCTTCCACTCGAACTTGCCTTCGCCGGCGGCGAGCTTCTCGGTGGTGGAATAGACCACGTTGCCGTCGGCGTCGTAGATCTTGATCTCGGCGGCCGAGCTGGCGGCCGACCCGTTGAAGTTCCAGGTGGCGACGCCGTCCTTCAATTCGGTGGTGGAGCTGTCGACGGTGACCGTCTTGCCGACGTAGCCGAGGAACGACAGGGCGCTCTGGATGGCGAACTGGGTCTTCAGATCGGTGAGCGACGCGTTCATCTTGATCTGCTGCTCGACCGACGAATACTGCACGAGCTGATTGGTGAACTCGGTCGCATCGGTCGGGTTGAGCGGGCTCTGGTTCTGCAGCTGGGTGACCAGGAGCTGCAGGAACATCTGATAGTTGCCCGACAGCGCCGACATGTCCGAAGAGGACGACGACGAGCTGGACGAAGCGGCGACGGAGCTGATCGACACGGGGGAGCCCTCCCGATTTCAACGCATCA